>JAFGWC010000122.1 GCA_016937695.1 Bacteroidales bacterium | reverse complement strand
TAAAGCAGATTTTGAAAATATAAAAATTGCTTATTTCCTTAATAAATAACAAATTAAATTATAAAACTTTAAAATAACAATATCTTATTGTATAATAAATTTATAAAAAATATTTCTAAGTGCAAATATATTTAAATTAAAAGGGGGTTGTTATTTATGAAAGGGAAAATTATTCTAAATTTGGCAATGAGCATTGATGGATATATTGCTTCAGAAAATGGTGATTATGACTGGATATTAGGTGATGGTGATAGTTCTCTTAATACAGATGTTGGTCATAATTATGCCTCTTTTTTAGAAGATATTGATATTGTTCTTATGGGAAAGAATTGTTATAACCAAGGTTTTAGTAATGATTTCCCTGCTAAACAAGTTTTTGTTGCTACAAGTGAAGTTAAAGAAGATGAGTCAAATATTCATTTCATAAATAATGATGTTTTAAATATAATTAAGCATGAAAAACAAAAAGGTAAAAATATATACCTTTTTGGAGGTGGTATATTAATTGACTCTTTTATAAAGAATAATGCAATAGATGAATATATTATTGGTATTATTCCTATTATTTTAGGGAAAGGAAAAAAACTTTTTTTAGATAATAATCCAAATATTTTATTGCATTTAAATAAATATGTTATAGAAGATGGAATTCCTTTATTATATTATGTTAAAAGGAAATAAAAAGATATTACATTAAATAATATTAAAAAATTAAAGCCTCTTAAGTAGAAAATAATTTAAAAACTACTAGGAGGTTTTTATTTGGATATTGACAATAATTAAAATATTGCACTATTATGCAGTAAAGTAAACTCTAAGTTTACTTTGTGTATAATAAATTAAGGAGCCTATTTTGGGATCAATAGATAGAAAAAATAAAATTAAAGAAATAAGGAAAAATGATATTATTGATGCTGCTCAAGAAGTAATTTTTTCAAAAGGATATAATCAAGCCTCAATGGATGAAATCTCTAAACAGGCAGAATTTAGTAAAAGAACAGTTTATTCCTATTTTAGTAGTAAAGAAGAAATATATTTTGAAATTATGGTAAGAGGATACAATTTATTAAATGAGCAAATACAGAATATTTTTAATGAAATTCCCCAAAAAACTGCTCTAGAAAAAATAAAACAAATGGGATTAGTAATATATAAATTTAGCACTCAATACCCAAATTATTTTGAAGCAATAATGAGTTATGAAAATAAAGAAGAAGATTTTGATATTCAATTAAGCAATAGTTCTAGAGATAATTGTTATAACCTTGGTGAAATATTATTTTCTTATTTAAAAACAACATTAGAAGAAGGTGTTAAAGAAGGGTTAATTAGAGATGATATAGATGTAGTAAACACTTCAGTCTATATTTGGTCGAGTACAATAGGTCTTTTTGATGTTTTAATAAAAAAGAAAAAATACCTTAAAAATTATCACTCTAGAGATACGGATACTTTATTAAAAAATGGTTTAGATATGATTATCTATTCAATTAAAAAAAGATAGGAAAATAAGATGAAGATGAGGAATTTAATTGTGATAATTTTTAGTTTAATAATTATTATAATATTACTTTTTGTTGTGCTAAATGGAAGTTTCTTGAAGAGAAAATATAATTCCGTTTGGAATGAAAATTACATTAATAAATTAGGTGAAGATAGATTAAAAATTATTGGAGAATCAATAAGGACAACTAGTAGTCATAATTCACAACCTTGGTTAGTAAAATTAACTGATAATAATTCAGTCGAATTATATGCTGACATGAGTAAGAGCTTAGATATTGTAGATAATGATAAAAAGCAATTATTAATTAGTGAAGGAGCCTTTATTGAGAGTTTTAGGCAAAGTGCTAATAAATATGGTTATGATACTGAAGTAAAAATTAATAATCCAAATTTAAGTGATTCGATGCCACTAATTTCAAAGATGGTGTTGTTTAAAAATAATAAGGAGAAAAATATTGATTCAATATCTAGTAGTTCTTATTTCTTGAAAGAAAAGAAAGATGAGAATATTAATTTAATTCTAGATAATATTTTTGAAAAATATCCAAATTTTTCATATGAAATTATTGAAGAAAACAATGAAGTAGATAAGTTAGAAAATATTTTGCTAAAAGCTACTATTATTGAATCACAAGATGAAGAGGCTGTTAAAGAATTACTAAATGTATTTAGATTTACTGAATGGCAAAAGAATAAGTATCGATATGGATTGTCATTAGCTTCAATGCCTGAGATATTAAAATTATTTATTCAACCAATATTAAATTTTACTTCTAACAATTGGCAAGGGTTTGGAGAAAGTAGTATAAAACAGTTTGAACAAAGACTTGAAAATCAAAATAAATATATATTAATTAAATGTGATAATCCAAATAATTTAGATTATATAAATTGTGGTCAAATATATCAGAATTTATTATTTGAGATATCATCATATTCCTTAAGACCTGCAATGCAAGTTTTAGAAAACTTTGAAGCAATGAAACCATTAAATTTACAATTTGCAAAAGAATATAATACAACTGTTTTTACAATGATGATAATTGGTTTAGATGAGAGTAATACTAATAAGAAAGGGAGTAATCCAAGGCATTTAGTTGACGACATTATAATCAAATAAAGCTTATTTTATTAAAATATAAAAAATTAATTTATAATGATTCACATATAGTGGATCATTTTTTTTGATGAAAAAGGGACTTTTGTAAAAATGGTTAGTTACCGATATAAGGGAATTTTACCTAATTCAATAAAAATTCCTTGTGTTGGAGAAGTAAAAGGCAATATTATAAAAGATGATATTACAGTTCCAAATAAAATTGATGTTACTTGGATTGCTGATAATGAATAATTTACTTTGTATAAAATTGAGAATTATAATATAGATTTTTATAATAACTGAAGGAGGTTTGGTTTATGACGAAATTTGAAATGAATTTACATACAATAGTTGGTTCAACTTTTGCAAGAGGATTATACAAAAAATATGTAGAACAATTAGATTTAACTGAATCAAAAAGTATTCTTGAATTCGGGAGTGGTGCGGGATGTATTACAAAATATCTTGCTAAAAAAATTGATAATAATACAAAATTATATTGTCTTGATATAGATACCGAAGCTATTGATTTATCAAAGAAAAGATTTAGTGCATATAACAATATTAATTATTATGTTGGGGATATTAGAAAATTAGATATAGAAGATAATATTTTTGACACAATTATAATTCATTATATGTTTCATGATATTCCTGAAAAAGATAGAATAGCTATTTTAGAGAAATTGAGTAAAGTATTATCAGCTGGAGGTAAACTTTATATTAGAGAACCAATAAAAGAAGGCCATGGTATCAGTGCTACAGAAGTTAGAAGATTGATGAAGAAAATAAAATTAATTGAGATAAAAGG
>JAFGWC010000121.1 GCA_016937695.1 Bacteroidales bacterium | reverse complement strand
TTAGTACCGTTATACACAAGACTTTTTTTAACAAACGAATTTGGTGTATATACAGAATTGCAAGCATACGTAGCTTTTTTGTTAGTAATTTTAACATATGGAATGGAAACCGGATTTTTTAGATTTTCTGAAAATTCCGATACAAATAAAAATTCTGTGTATTCAACTATATTAACAGCAGTTTTTTTTACATCACTTGGTTTTGCTTTTTTAATATACAGTTTTAGTTTTCAAATTGCTGATTTAATTGGTTATAGTAAAAATCCTGAATATGTTTTATTACTCGGATTAACTGTTGCAATTGATTCTTTTTCTTCAATTCCTTTTGCTAGTCTCCGCTTAAAGCGAAAAGCATGGAAATTTGTAACTATCAAATTGGTTAATATTTCTGTAAATGTTATTTTAAATATCTTTTTCCTTATAATACTTCCTAAATATTTTAGTTCAGATAATTTTTTCTATAGAAATATTTATAATGGAATTGATGTAGGATATATTTTTATTTCCTATTTTATAACCAGTATTATAACTTTATTCTTGTTGATACCTGAAATGTCTACAGCTTTTAAAGTTTTTAAATTTGATTTTCCTCTTCTAAAGCAGATATTAAAATATTCGATACCACTTTTATTTGCCGGATTAGCAGGAATGATATCTGAAAATCTTGATAAAGTTTTAATTAAATATTTACTTACTATTCCTGCGCATATTATTGATGCTCCGGCATATGTAATGTCTGAATTAGGAATTTACGGTGCAAATGTTAAAATTGCTGTATTAATGACTTTATTTATTCAAGCTTTTAGATATGCTGCTGAGCCATTTTTCTTTAGTTATGCAAAAAATGCTGATGCAAAAGTTATGTATGCAAAAGTTATGAAATTTTTTATAATTTTTGGGTTGTCTGTTTTTTTAGGAATTACATTATTAATCGATTTTGTCAAATATATTATAGATCCTAGTTATCACGAAGGATTAAAAATTGTACCAGTTTTATTATTCGGAAAAATATTTTTTGGAATTGTTTTCAATTTATCAATTTGGTATAAATTAACAAATAAAACTAAATATGCTGTTATACTTGCATTTGTTGGTGCAATAGTAACAATAATTTTGAATATTATTTTAGTTCCAATTTTTGGTTATTTAGGAGCAGCTTGGGCTGCATTTTTTGCATATTTTGCTATGATGTTACTTTCATATTATTACGGAAATAAACATTATTATATCGAATATGATTTAAAAAATATATTTATATATTTAATTATTGCTTTATTAATCTATTTTTTAAATCTTCTTTTAAGATATTTAATAGATTATTACATTATTTTGAATATATTATTATTATTTAGTTTTTTTGTATTTGTTTTAAAAAAGGAAAATTTCAGATTAGATACATTAAAGCGTAATAAATAAACAATAAGAGAAATGAATATTGAAATAGAAATTATAAATAAATCTTCTAATTTATTACCTGAATACGAAACTGTAAATTCATCAGGACTTGATTTGAGAGCTAATATTGATGAAAGTATTATATTAAAACCACTTGAAAGAAAGTTAGTACCAACAGGTTTATTTGTCTCAATACCAACTGGTTACGAAGCTCAAGTTCGACCAAGAAGTGGACTTGCTGCAAAACACGGAATTACTGTTTTAAATACTCCCGGAACAATTGATGCTGATTATAGAGGCGAAATAAAAGTTATTTTAGTAAATTTATCTAATCAAAATTTTGAAATCGTTAAAGGAGAAAGAATTTGTCAGCTTGTTTTTGCAAAAGTTGAACAAATAAAATGGAAAAAAGTAGAAATACTTGATGAAACTGAAAGAGGAATGGGAGGATTTGGACATACCGGTACAAAATAAATTAAATAAAATTTGAAAATTTGAAAAAATCATTATTAATATTTATTTTAATCATAAATGTATTTTTTACTGCTTGCAAGCCAAAAAGCGAATTAGCTAAAAATTTACAAATTGCTGAAAATAAACAGCAATTAAATTTTGCATATCTATTTTCAGAAGCATTAAAAAGCAAAATGCACCAGAAATATGATGAAGCGATTAGTAAATTTGAAGCTTGTTTGAATTTAAATAATAAAAGTTCAGCATCAGCATATGAATTGTCAAATCTGTATTTAAATAAAAATAATGTTGATAGTGCTGTATTTTTTTCAAATATTGCATTTAGCTTAAATCCTGACAATGAATGGTATATATTACAGCGTGCTGAACTTGCAAACCTCAAATATGATAAGCAAACTTATACTAAAATGTATGAAAAATTGGTAAGCTTGCAACCAGAAAATCTAAATTATTTATATGAATATGCTTTAATAAATTTTAAAAGGAACTATAATGATTCTGTTATAAACATAGCAAACAGAATTGAAAAAATCATTGGAGTAAATGAAAGCATAACTTTTCTAAAAAACAATGTTTATTTTCGACAAAAAAATTATATTGCTGTAATTAATGAATTTGAAAAACTGATAAATATTTTTCCTGATAGTATAAGATATGTTGACATGTTAGCTAACTTTTATTATTCTACATCAGAATATGATAAAGCAATTAGTTTGTATCAAGATAATTTACAAAAATTTAGCGACAATACACTTTTGTATTTTGGAATTTGTAAAATTTATACAGCTACAAAAAAAATTGAAAAAGGCTTTCCTTATTTGCTGATTGGTTTAAAAACAGATTTTGTTAATGATGATGAAAAGCTTGAAATTGCTCAGGTTTATATCGACAGTAAGAATGTTTTTTCTGCAGATACAATTGAAGATGTTTATGAAGTTTTAATTGACAATTTAAAAAATAACTCAGATATTACAAAAGAGTATTTAGAATATCTTTATACCAATAAAAATCTTACAAAAGCTGAAGATATTGCAAAAATATATATCAAAAAAAATCCTGAAAATTTTAATACATGGGAAATGCTATTTAATATTTTAGTTCTTCAAAACAGATATAATGAATTAGACACATATACAACTGAAGCACTTGAATATTTTCCAAATCAGCCATTAGTTTATTTTTTTAAAGGACATAGTTTATTTTCGCAGAAGTTGTATGAAAAAACTATAAAGTACTGTAAAACAGGATTATCGCTTGTTTTTGATAATTTATCTTTAAAACTAGAATTTTTGCTTTATCTAGCAGAATCTAATCATAATATTCTTAATCATAAAGAAAGTGATTTTTATTTTGAAGAATATTTAAAGGATAATTTAACAAATGCTTACTTGATGAATAATTATTCTTATTATTTAGCAGTAAGAAATACAAATTTAAACAGAGCATTAGAATTATCGAGAAAAACATTGGAAATAGAACCGTTTAATAGCTCCTTTTTAGATACTTACGCTTGGATTTTATATTTAACAAAACAATATAAGCAATCGTTAAATTATATTAATCGAGCTTATATTTATGGTGGAAATAAAAATATTGTTATTATTGAGCATTATGGAGATATTTTATTAATGTTAAATAGAGATGACGAAGCAATTGAAAAATGGAATGAAGCGTTAGAGTTAAATAAAACAAATGTAAATTTGAAAAATAAAATCGAAAATCATTTAAAAAATTAAATATTCCAATATGTTGAAAATTAAGTATTTAGCAATAATAGTTTTAATATTTGTAATAAATTCTTGTAAAATTAAAAATATTGATAATAACGAAACTCTGGAAATGAGCAAGTTATATGAAAAATTGCAAAAAAGTAATCTTAAGTATAATACTCTATCAATTAAATTTAACACTAGATTTGATAACTCAGAAAAATCATTAGGACTGAAAGGAACTGTAAAAATAAAAAAGGATTCTGTTATAATTGTCTCGCTTATTGCAGTTTTAGGAATAGAAGCTGCTAAACTTAAATTTACAAAAGACAGTTTATTTATTATTGATAGATTAAATTCTGAAGTAAAAAGTGGTAATTATGAATATTTGAAAAAGACATTTAAAGTAGATTTAACATATAATGATTTGCAATCAATTTTAACAAATTACTTTTTTGTTTATCCACATTCTGAGCAAGATAAAAATGAATTCATAAATAATTTTAAATTTAGAAAAGATAGTATTTTCCATTCAGTTTATAGGAAAATGCCAAATTCTATAGAAAATTTGATAAATATTGAAAATGAAAATTATAAAATACTTGATTATTTTATTTTTGATATTGCACAAAGCCGAAGTTTAAAAATACAATACGAAGGAAATTTTTCAAAGGAAATTCAAAATTTGCCAAAAAAAATATCTATAAACAGCGATAATTCTAATAAATTGACTTCTGTTGAATTAATATATACAAAAGTTTCTGTAGATAAGGAATTAAACTTTTCATTCAATATTCCCGAAAATTATAAATTAATTATTTATTAATTAAAATTTCAAACCCATTTTATTATAAATTTGTATTACAATAAAATACTTTTAATTAATTAAATTAGGTTTAAGAATTTATCTTTGATAATAATCTATTGTATTATAATTTTGATAAATTTATTTTACTTTAAAAAATTTAAATTAATTAGTAATTAATTTGTATGAACATATATAAGCTTAAATTTGTTTTTTTACTGATTTTACTTTTATTCAGTTTTAAAATAATTTCACAAAACAGAAATTATTATAAAAATTTAAAAGAAAAAGATAAAAAAGCAATTGAATATTCTAATAAACTAATTAAAGAATTAGAAATTGACAAATCGGGATTATTTGATAAACTTTTAGTAATTAAAAGTAAATTAGAAAATCAAGAAAATATTGTATCAACATCTAAAAGAGAAATACGATTATTATCTGAAGAAATAAATAATGAAGAACTTAGAATTGCACAATTAAATTTTGATTTAAAACGCTTAAAAGATGAATATCAAAAATTAATATATTTTGCATATTTAAATAATTCAATGCAAGACAGAATGATCTATATTTTATCTGCTGATAATTTTAATAGTGCATTTAAAAGAATTACTTATTTAAAACAATTAACAGTTTATAGAAAAGAAGCATATCAATCTATCGAATCAAGAAAAATTTTGATTGATTCATCATTAGTTGTATTGAAAAATAAACAAGATGAAAAAAAGGAATTAATTGAAAATTTACTTCCTGAAACTACTTCACTAAAAGTATTTAAGCAAAATTTACAATATGAGTTAGATAAATTGGATTATAAAATTGATGAATTAAAAACTGAAATAATTAAAGAAGAAAACAAAAATGAGCAAATAAAAAATAAAGTTACTAATGAAATTTCTAATACCTCAAAAAATGTAAAATCGAATAATAAAGCTTATAATTTAAATGTTAAAATTGGAAATAATTTTGCAAATTTTAAATCAAAACACATTTGGCCATTATCAAATTATGTAATTATTCATAAATTTGGCGATTATTATCATCCTATATTAAAAGATATAATTGTTAAAAACGATGGAATTGTTTTGGCATCGAAAAAGGGAGTAAATGTTTATTCGATATTCGACGGACAAATAATTAATATTATTGAAATTCCTGGAAATGGAACATCTATAATAATTAAACATGGAGATTATTATTCTGTATATTCAAATGTTTTTAATGTAGAAGTAACAAATGGGCAGATTGTAAAAACGGGACAGCAAATAGCTAGGTTATCTAAGGACAATAAATTAGCTAAAATTAATTTTCAACTTTGGAAAGGAAAAGAAAAATTGAATCCTCAATTATGGTTAAAAAAATAGAAAATGAATGAAGATTTTATAATATTAAAGTTGAAACTCGAAAAATTTATTAATAAATATCAAACATATAAATTGATAAAAGGTTTATTTTTTGCCTTATCAATTTATATTGCTTTTATTTTGATTGAATCTTTAATCGAATATTTTTCTTATCTTTCTATAACAAGCAGGAATATTTTATTTTTCACAACTATATTTTCATTTCTTATAATATTTATTTATTATATTTTTTTGCCATTATTAACACTTTTAAAATTTCGAAAAAGCATTAATTTTAAGCAAGCTAATAATTTAATAGTCAAGTATTTTCCGCAATTAGATGATAAATTACTTAATGCAATAGAATTAAACCTATTATTAGATAAGGAAAATAATAATTATGATTTACTATTGGCTAGTATTGAGCAAAGAACAGCAGAATTAAAACCTTTACGATTTAACACTGCCATTAATTTCACTTTAATAAAAAGAAATTTTCTTTATTTGATTATAAGTTTGGCATTACTTTTAATTATATATTCTTTTGCACCAAAAGTTTTTTTACAAGGCACAGCTCGCATTATTAATTACAATGTATATTTCGAAAAAGAAGCACCATTTGATTTCGAATTGCAAAATAATAGTTTTAATATTAGGAGAGGAACTGATTATAGTCTGCATTTAAAAATTGTTGGTGAATATGTTCCAAATGAAGTTTTTATAGTTGTTGGCGATAATTTTTTTAGAATGGAAAATGCTGAGAATGGACTTAAAAATACTTTTAACTTTACTATTCGCAATATTAATAACAGCATGAATTTTAAATTTTTTGCTGATAAATTTTATTCAAAATCATTTAACATTAATGTTTTACCTTCACCTTCTATTCAAAGTTTTACATTAACTGCAATTCCGCCATCTTATACAGGATATGAAAAAAGTGTAATTGCAAATAGTGGAGATATTACTGTTCCGGCAGGAACAAAATTAGTTTGGAAATTTACTTCAAAAAATACCGATAAAATTCTTTTTTCTACAATTAATGATACTTCCATTATTAATATTTCAGAAAAATCTAATATAACTAAAACATTTATTAATTCTACTAAATATTTAATTTCAGCAGAAAACGAATATTTCGAATCCAAAGAAAAATTAGAATATTATGTAAACATTATTCAAGACGAATTTCCGCTAATTGAAATAAAGGAAATAGAAGATTCATTAAAAGTAGGAGCATTTTATTATTTTTCTAACATTAGTGATGATTATGGTTTTTCAAAATTAGATTTCGTTTACGATATTAAAGATAAAAATGATAGCACAATATCTCATAATGTAAAATCATTAGATATAAATAAAAACTCTAAAAATCAGAATACATTTTTTTATTTTGATTTTACAGATATTAAAACTAATATGAATGAAAAGTATATAGAATACTACTTTCAGGTTTTTGATAATGACTATATTAATGGATTTAAATCAGCAAAATCGTATAATAAAGTATTTAAACCATTGTCTGTAAGCGATATACAACAAGAAATTTTAAATTTAGATAAAAGTACTAAAGATTTTATAAAAAAAAGTCAAAATATTACTGAAGATATACGAAAAGACATATTTAATTTTAAAAAGAAAGAATTAAATAATGAGTTAACAGATTGGGATAAACAAAATTTTGCTACAAACTTAGTTGAAAAACAGAAAAAACTTGATGATTTATTAAAACAACTTAGTAATGAAAATGCTAAACGAAATAATTTTAATAAACAGTTTTATAAAGAGCAACATGAATTGCTTGAAAAGCAAAAACAAATTCAACAATTGTTAGATCAAGTAATAGATGATGAATTAAAAGCATTGTTAGATGAATTGAAAAAATTGTCGGAAGAATTTGAGAATAAAGATTTTGAAAACATAAAACAGAATTTTGATTTTTCGTATAAAGAATTAAACGACAAATTAGAACGAAGTTTAGAACTTCTTAAAAGATATCAAGTTGAAGAGAATGTTTTACATATGGCAGAAGATTTAAAAAAACTTTCTGAAATACAAGATGAATTATCAAAGGAGAAAATAAATAAAAGCAATAAAGAGGAGATAACTAATCAGCAAAAAGAACTTTCGGATGAATTTGAAAAAATAAAAGAAAAATTTAATGAAAATATTGAAAATAATAAAAATCTTGAAAAACCTTATAAACTAGAAAAATTAGATGAATCAATAAACGGAATAGATCAAAAATTAAAATATTTAAATGAAAAGTTTGATGAAAATTCGAACAAAAAGAACTCTCAGCAACAACAAGAAATTTCAAAAGATTTAAAGAAACTGTCTGAACAAATGCAAAATATGTTTGGCAATATGAATAAGCAAACCATGCAAATTGGCATCGAAGATTTAAGACAAATAATAGAAAATTTATCAACTTTTTCAATTAATCAAGAAGATACATACAATCTTTTAAATCAAACTTTAATTAATAATCCTAATTATTTAGAGTTAATATCACAGCAGAATAAACTAAAAAATGACTTTGTAATTATCGAAGATTCTTTAAAATCATTGTCAAAACAAATACCACAATTAAGCAATTTGATTTTGAAAGAATTAAAAGAAATCAATATAAACTTATTGAAAACAAACGAAGAAATTGAAAGACGTTCAAGAAGAGGCGCAATGAGGACTCAAAGATTTATCTTAAATTCGGCAAATATTTTAGCATTATATTTAGATGAATTAAAAGAGCAAATGCAAAAACAGATGTCATCTTCTGGCTCTGGAAATGGAAAGAACAAAAGTAAATCGCAGGATTTAGGCGCAATGAAATCGCAACAAGAAAATTTCAAAGAGCAACTTAAACAAATGTTAGAAGACATGAAAAAAGGTAACGGAAAAATGGATTCTAAATCAATCAATAAAAGAATTGTGAAAATGCTTCAAGATCAGGAAATTTTTAATAAAATGTTAGGCGAAATGCAAAACAAGGAAGGTATAAATCCAGAGTTGAGTCAAAAATTAAAACAAATTAAACAATTAACAGACAAAAATATTGAAGATTTAATAAATAAAAACATCAATAATAATTTATTAGAAAGGAATAATTTAATTTTAACAAGACTTTTAGAAGCCGAAAAGGCTGAAAAAGAAAGAGAGAAGGATAAAAAAAGAGAATCTGAAGAAGCAAAAGACAAGAAAATAGTTATTCCGGAGATGCTTAAAATACAATTCGAAAAGGATACCAAAAGCAAAGAACTATTAGAAAAAAGTAATTTAGACTTAAAAAATTATTACAAAAATTTGACAAAAGAATATTTTATTAAATTAAAATAAAAATTATGGTTGGGCAAATAAAAATACCATCAGACATGTCAAACATATATAGAGCAGAAAAGCTTATTGATAAACTGGCAAAAGAAATAAATATAAGCGATGAAGTAATAGGAAATATCTCTGTTTGTGTTGTTGAGGCTGTTAGTAATGCTATTCAGCATGGAAATAAATACGATGTAACCAAAATTACATTATTATCATATAAGTATATTGATAATATAATTGAGTTTACTATAAAAGATGAAGGAAAAGGTTTTGATTTGAAGCATGTTCCAGATCCTACATTACCTGAAAATCTAGAGAATTTTAAAGGGCGAGGTATTTTTTTAATAAACCATTTAGCCGACAAAGTACTTTTTGAAGATAATGGAACTATGCTTACAATAACTTTTAAAATATAGAAATGGCAATAAATTTTTATTTCGAAGACAAGAAACCCTTTTATTTGAATCAAACTTTTAAAAAGCAATGGATAAAAAATTGTATTTCTAAATACAATAAACAAACTGGAAATATTAATTATATATTTTGTTCAGACGAATATCTTTTGCAAATAAATAAAGAATACCTAAAACACGATTATTATACAGATATAATTACATTTAATTATTGCGAAAAAAACATTATAAATAGTGATATTTATATTAGTATTGATAGGGTTAAGGAGAATTCAAAAGAGTATAATTTAGCTTTTTTAGAAGAATTAAATAGAGTAATAATACACGGAATATTGCATTTAGTAGGCTTTAAAGATCATTCTGATTTAGAAAAAATACAGATGAGAAAAAAAGAAGACATTTGCTTGAATAATTATTATAATAAAAAATTAATTTAATGGAATTCAAATACGATATAATTGTTGTTGGTGGCGGACATGCCGGTTGCGAGGCAGCAGCAGCAGCAGCAAATTTAGGCTCAAAAACGCTTTTGATTACAATGGATATGGCAAAATTTGCACAAATGTCTTGCAATCCGGCTGTTGGAGGAATTGCTAAAGGTCAAATAGTGCGTGAAATAGATGCTCTTGGAGGATATATGGGAATTGTGACAGATAGAACCAGCATACAATTTAGAATGCTAAATAAATCAAAAGGGCCTGCAATGTGGAGTCCGAGAGCGCAATCAGATAGAATGAAATTTTCTGATGAATGGAGAACTATTTTAGAGAATATTGAGAATTTGAATCTTTGGCAAGACACTGTTACTTCTTTAATTGTTGAAGATAATAAAGTAAAAGGTGTTAAAACAAAGCTTGGAGTTGAAATTAAATCAGAGGCTGTAATATTAACAAATGGAACATTTTTAAATGGAATTATACACGTTGGCGGAACTCAAGTAGGAGGTGGGAGAATGGCAGAACCTGCATCACAAGGATTAACAGAACAACTTGTATCATTAGGTTTCTCTTCCGGAAGAATGAAAACGGGAACGCCTCCACGTATCGATGGTAGAACTATCGATTTTAGTGTGATGGAAGAACAAATGGGAGATGTGGGTGAAATAGGGTTTTCGTATATAAAGCAGCCAAAATTAAAAAAGCAAAGAAATTGTTTTATTACATTTACTAATCCTGGAGTACATTCTGAGTTAAGAAAGGGTTTTTCATCGTCGCCTTTATTTAATGGAACTATCGCAGGAGTTGGCCCTAGATATTGCCCTAGCATTGAAGATAAACTAATTACATTTTCTGATAAAGACCAGCATCAGCTTTTTTTAGAGCCAGAAGGAACAGATACTAACGAGTATTATTTAAATGGGTTTTCATCATCTTTACCTCTAGAGGTTCAATTAAACGCCTTAAAAAAAATAAAAGGCCTTGAAAATGCACGCATTTATAGGCCAGCCTATGCAATAGAATATGATTATTTAGACCCAACGCAATTAAACCATACTCTGGAAACAAAAAAAATTCAAGGGCTTTATTTTTCAGGACAAATAAACGGAACTACTGGTTATGAAGAAGCTGCTGCGCAAGGTATTGTGGCCGGTATAAACGCACACCAAAAGATAACAAACAAAGAAGATTTTATATTAAGTCGAGATGAAGCTTATATAGGTGTGCTCATTGATGATTTAGTTACAAAAGGTGTAGACGAACCATACAGAATGTTTACATCCAGAGCAGAATTTAGAATATTGCTAAGGCAAGATAATGCCGACGAAAGGTTAACTTCAAAAGCCTACGCTATGGGATTGGCTAAGCAAGAAAGGTACGATGCGTATTTAGAGAAGAAGAAGAATATCCAGATGGTTTTTGATTTTTGCAAGTCAAAAAAAGTTAAAGCAAAAGACATCAATCCGTTTCTTGTTAAAATCAACACAAGCGAGCTCAAGGAATCGGTTAAATTAGATCAACTAATACTTAGACCACAAATAAAAATAGTTGACCTAATCCATAATTGTCCTCAATTTAGAGAAGTGGCAAATATGATTACGTGTTATAAAAACGAAGTATTGCAGTATGTCGAAACTAAAATAAAATACGAAGGATACATCGAAAGAGAAAAAATAATAGCAGATAAAATCAAAAGATTAGAACGGATAAAAATCAAAGATGATTTTCAATACTCAGATTTGGGCTCTATCTCAATAGAAGCCAGACAAAAGCTTAGTGAAATTAAACCCAAAACGATTGGGCAAGCCAGTAGGATACCTGGAGTTTCACCTTCAGACGTAAATATTCTTTTGGTATACATGGGTAGATAATGTTCCACGTGGAACGTTTTTGGGGTTGCTTGTCATATTTGTTCCACGTGGAACGTTATTATTAAAGCATGTGTGTTCCTCTGTTTTGTTGGGGTTTTGAGTGTGTTCGCGATTATTGTTTAATAAAAAAAATGAAAATAAAATGAGGTATAGCGTAAAAGGAAATTATGTTGATGTTTTCGAAAGAACAGCTTTTCCGGCTGAAGTTTTTATAGTTGATGGGAGAATTGAAAAGATTTTAGGAAGAGATGATTTTTTTGAAGACTTCATTCTTCCGGGAATTGTTGATTCTCATGTGCATATAGAAAGTTCAATGTTGATTCCTCAGGAGTTTGCGAGGCTTGCTGTTACTCACGGTACTGTTGCAAGTGTCTCTGATCCGCACGAGATTGCCAATGTTCTTGGTTTAAGAGGCGTGGACTTTATGATTGACGACGGAAAGCGGGTTCCATTCAAATTTTATTTTGGTGCACCATCTTGTGTGCCTGCAACTGCTTTTGAATCTTCTGGTTTTGAATTGAATAGTGCTGATGTTGAGTCTTTATTGCAGCGAGATGAAATTAAATATTTATCGGAAATGATGAATTTTCCTGGTGTTGTGTATGGAGATAAGGAAGTAGCTTTGAAATTAGCTGCTGCAAAAAAAGCATCTAAACCTATTGATGGACATGCACCTGGTTTAAAAGGCGAAAGCTTAATGAAATATGCCGCCGGTGGGATTACAACAGACCATGAAAGTGTTTGTGAAAATGAGGCTATTGATAAGATTAAATTGGGTATTAAATTGCAGATTAGAGAAGGCAGTGCGGCTAAAAACTTTGAGGCTCTATGGCCTGTGCTAATTAAATATCCTGATGATGTAATGTTGTGTACAGATGATTGTCATCCTGATGATTTAATTGAAAAGCATATTTTGCAGCTTGTTAAAAGAGCTGTTGATGAAGGAGTTGATTTCTTTGATGCGTTTAGATCTGCAACTGTAAACCCTGTTGAACATTATAAATTAGATGTCGGCTTACTAAGAGTAGGAGATAAGGCAGATTTTATTATTGTTAATAATCTACAAGAATTAAATGTGCTTGAAACATATATTGATGGTGAATGTGTTTATTCTGAAAACCGCTCGCTTATTGAAACAAAATCTATTGACTTGATTAATAACTTTAATAGAACATCGCTTAGTATTGATGATATTTTAATTAAAGATATAGGAAAAAACATTCAAGTTATTGTAGCGAAAGATGGCGACTTGTATACAGCTAAAGAAATAGTGAAACCAAAGGTAGACGAAGGTAGCTTGGTTAGTGATGTTGAAAATGATGTATTAAAAATTGTGGTTGTTAATAGATATAATAATTCAAAACCTGTTGTTGGATTCATAAAAAACTTTGGCTTAAAAAAAGGAGCAATTGCTGGTAGTGTGGCTCATGATAGTCATAATATTATTGCTGTTGGAGTTTGTGATGTAGATATTTTAAATGCTATAAATAAAGTTGTTGAGCATAAAGGAGCTATTGTTGCGCTTAATGGTGATGAAATTTTAGATTTAGCTCTGCCAATTGCAGGTTTAATGTCAAATGAGAATGCAGAAATTGTTGCTGATAAATATAAAAAACTAAATGCGAAAGCTAAGGAATGGGGAAGTACATTGCATGCTCCTTTTATGACATTGTCATTTATGGCTTTATTAGTAATTCCTGAATTAAAAATTGGCGATAAATATTTATTTGACGGATTAAAATTTTCAGAAACTTCTTTATTTGTTTAGTGTTTAAATATAAAAATAAAAAAAAGAGTTATTGTATAATAACTCTTTTTTTTATTTTTGATAACAACAAAATTATAATCTAAATGCCGGAAAAGCTAATAGATAAATTGAAATTACAGGTTAAAGTTTTACCTGAAAAACCCGGAGTTTATCAATATTTTGATAAAAGCGGGAAAATTATTTACGTTGGTAAAGCAAAAAATCTAAAAAAGAGAGTTGCGTCGTACTTTACAAAAAGTCACGAGAGTGCGAAGACTAGAATTCTCGTAAGAAAGATATTTGATATTAAGCATATTGTTGTTGAGACAGAAACTGATGCTTTATTACTTGAAAATAATTTAATAAAAAAATATCAGCCAAGATATAATGTACTCTTAAAAGATGATAAATCGTATCCTTGGATTTGTATTAAAAACGAAAGATTTCCGCGTGTTTTTTACACAAGAAATGTTGTTAAAGACGGCTCTGAATATTTCGGGCCATATGCTTCTGTGCACTTGGTTAGGCTTATGATTAGCATGTTTAAGGAAATTTATAAATTGAGAACTTGTAAGCATAATTTAAGCTCTGAAAATATAAACACAAATAAGTTTAAGGTATGCCTTGAATATCATATTGGAAATTGCTTGGCGCCTTGTATTGGCAAACAAAGAGTACAAGATTACGATGATAAAATTAATTACATTAGACATATTTTAAAAGGAAATATCCATACAGTGATTAAATTATTGAAGGAACAAATGCATCGTTTCTCTGATAATTATGAATTTGAAAATGCAAATCAAATAAAAGAAAACTTGAAATTGCTTGAAACTTACGAAAGTAAATCTACAATTGTAAATCCGAAAATTGATAATGTAGATGTTTTTTCAATTATTGCTGATGAAGATTTTGCTTACGTTAATTATTTAAAAGTTGCTAATGGCTCTATCATTCAAGTAAATACTATAGAAATTAAAAAGAAATTAGACGAATCGAAAGAAGATTTATTAATAATGGGAATTATTGAAATAAGAAATAAGTTTTACAGTGTTTCCAAAGAAATAATTGTACCTTTTGATTTGGATTTTAATATTGATAATATAAAGTTTATAATTCCTCAAATTGGTGATAAAAAAAAGCTGCTTGAATTATCTGAAAAAAACGTTAAATTTTATCGTTTAGAAAAGAAAAAACACAAAGAAAATATTGATCCGCTTAAGCATACAAATCGAATATTAAGCAAAATTAAAGACGATTTACATTTGCCGGAACTTCCGGTACACATTGAATGTTTTGATAATTCAAATATTCAGGGAAATTTTCCTGTTGCAGCATGTGTAGTATTTAAAAACGCAAAACCGGCAAAAAAGGATTATCGACATTTTAATATTAAAACTGTTGAAGGAATCGATGATTTTGCTTCGATGAAAGAAATAATTTTTCGCAGATATAAAAGATTGCTTGATGAGAAACAGAATTTACCGCAATTAATTATTGTTGACGGAGGAAAAGGTCAGTTAAGTTCGGCTGTTGAAAGTTTAGATGAATTGAACTTGCGCGGAAAAATAAGTATAATTGGAATTGCTAAACGATTGGAAGAAATTTATTTTCCAAACGATCCTGTTCCGCTTTACATTGATAAAAATTCTGAAACTTTAAAAATAATTCAACAAGCCAGAAATGAAGCTCATAGATTTGGAATAACATTTCATCGCGATAAAAGGTCAAAAGGAATGTTAATTTCGGAATTAGATGAAATTAATGGAGTAGGTGAAAAAACAAAATTTGCATTAATTGAAAATTTCAAAACAATCGCAAATATTAAAAATGCAAGTGTGGAGGAATTAAAAAAAGTAGTGAAATCTGTTAAAGCTGAAATTATTTTTAATTATTTTAATAAAAGTAAGAAATTGTAGAATTTCGGATATATTAGCTAACTTTTCTCACGCATTAACATCAGTGTTTTAATCATTTGAAATTTAGATGAATAGGAGTTCTTTTTATTGTAATTATGTCCTTGAGAATCTTGTATTTTTGTTTGATGTGTACCTTTGCATTATTTAACAAATTATGGAGCACATTAAATTTTTCAATAATATTTTTGGATTTAAATTTATATTAAAACAAAAAAAATGGAAGCTTTTTCGCTTCCATTTTTTTAAAAAATTTAATATTATTTTGAAAATCTTATTTGAATTCTACAATTCTTAAAGTATCAATTTGCAGTCTTACTTTTAACCATTCTGCCAGAATTTTTTCTTGTTCAATTTTTTGTGCTCGCCAAGCATAACCATTCCATTTTACAAAAAAACTATAAATAGTATCTATTTCATTTTCAGAATTAATTTCAATTGTTTTAGCATAACCAAATTTTGTGATTTTCGGATATTGAATCATAATTTCTTTTGAAACTTTTTTTAGCGGAATAGAGTCTTTTTTAAATTCTACAATTTTATTTTCCAAAAATTTTATTTGTTGATCTTTTGAATAAATAATTTCTTCATTTTTTTTATAAATATCTTCAAGAATTCCTGTTTTAATATCTTTACTTAAATTGTTTGAAATATAATCAAGTTGCGAAAAAATTGTATCAGAGTTATCATTTGCCTGATGAACTTTTAAAATGGTTTTATCTGTAATATTAAAAATTTTATCGCCTGAATTTAAACCATAATCTTTTAGTTTATCATTTAAATATTTAATTCTATCTTCGTTTAATTCTTCGCCAATAAGGTAAATATCGATTATTGATAAAGTATCACTATAAGTTATTTTTTGATTTATAAGTTCACTTCCTTCAAATTTTAAATTATCATCGCAATAGTTTTTAGCTAAAGCCGTAAATCTTGTTTCCTTTAAAACATCAAGAAAAATCTTAGCGCTAGGAATAATAATTATTATGATAAATATCCAGATGTATTTTTTAATCTTCGTCTCCTTTTCTTTGTTTATAAAGCGTTTTTTGGGAAATCTAAGGTATCTTACCATAGCAAGCGTAGAAAGGCTTATAAACACCGAATTTATAAAGAAAAGATAAAAAGCACCGAAAAAGTAGCTTAATTGAGCAGTTGCTAAACCGTAACCTGCTGTACAAAGCGGAGGCATAAGTGCTGTAGCAATTGCAACACCGGGAACAACATTACTTCTTTCTCTTCTCGAGCCAGCAACAATTCCTGCAAACCCTCCAAAAATTCCAATTAACACGTCTAAAATTGTTGGTTTTGTTCTTGCAAGTAATTCCGGAGAAGCTTCTTTTAAAGGGCTGATTAAAAAATAAATAGTAGAAGTTATTAAGGCAATTACTATTGCAATTCCAAAATTTTTCAATGATTTTAATAAAGTTTCCCAATCGTTTGTTCCAATAGAAAGGCCAATTGCCAAAATCGGACCCATTAAAGGCGAAATTAACATAGCACCAATAACAACGGCTGTTGAATTAACATTTAAACCAATTGATGCGATAAAGATTGAAGCCATTAAAATCCAAACTGTATGTCCTTTAAAAATCATATCTTTTTTAATTCCTTCAATTGTGCCAATAGTGTCAATTCCATCTTTAATAGCTAAAGTTTCAATCAAAAAACTTCTTGTCGATTTGTATAAAGATTTTAAATCTCTAATAGCTTCAATTTTTGATTTAGTTTGTTTGTCATCAGTAGTTTTGTTTTCTAATTCTTCTTTATTCATAATGTTGATATTTGTCTTTTGTTATTTGTTTATTTAAGTAAGTCAATGTAATTTATTCAATTGATTTGCTGATTATTTTATAAAAATGTTCCACGTGGAAATTTTGAATGAAAATTAGTATAATATTTTATTATTTCAAAAAATTGATTTTAAATTAATTTATAAATTGAATAGTTTACATATTAGTTAAATAGCTTTCCCTTTATATATCAATAATTATTGGAGCTTGCTTGATTTAATTTTTGTTGATTTACATATTAGTTTTAGAAATAAAATTTTTATTCCTGATGATTTTATTAAAAAAAATTGTTCGTTTGTGTACACGATTGTATTAAAACTGAACACTTTTTAAAAACCATCAATCAGTAATAAATTAGTGTAAAATACATTAAATTAATAAGTTATAAAGTTTGGTATAAAAAATGATTTGTTTTTCAAGGAAATTAATCACAAAATATATTTAGGAGGAATTATTATGAAAAAGCTATTTTTATTATTGGTATTTGCGGTTTTCGGTACTGCATTATTTGCTGACAATTGTCCTGGTGATTTTGTTATCACTAACGATGGAGTGTTCTATTTTAAGAATGTTCGACATGGAATTAGCAATTTTTTAGTTTGTAAAAAAGACAATGGCGAAAAAGTTACTTTTACTAAATTTGAAGTACAAGCTTATTGTAAAGATGGACAGAGATTTGAAAAAATGCCTGTTTATAAAAACAATAAACTAACTGATGATTATGCATTTATGAGAGTTTTATCGTATAAAAACGGTTTAAAACTTTATGAGTACACTTATAATCAAAACTCTGGAAGTGAAGAATCAGATTACTATGTTTTTAAAGACGATAAACTTGTTGTAGAAGTACACAGATCTAATTTCGAAAGCATCAAAAACTTTTTTAAATGTGATAAAAAATAAATTTATTTGGTAACTTAAAATTTCGCTAAAAATCGGTTTTTTTAGTTAAAATTAATTGGGGATTAGTTTTACTAAAGTTATTCAAAAATACCGAAAAGAAAAGCTCAACAAAATTTGCTGAGCTTTTCTTTTTTGTTCACTTTTTTTATTTAAATGCTGCAATTCCTGTTACATCAAATCCGGTTATCAAAGTATGTATATCATGCGTTCCTTCATATGTTATAACAGACTCTAAATTAGCCATATGTCGCATTATCGAAAAGTCGCCGGATATACCCATTGCACCTAAAATTTGTCTACTTTCTCTTGCAATATCTAAAGCAATTTTAACATTATTCCTTTTTGCCATCGAAATTTGAGCCGGACTAGCATTACCATTATTTTTCAGATTTCCCAAACGCCACACAAGTAATTGTGCTTTAGTTATTTCAGTAATCATTTCTGCAAGTTTTTTTTGTGTTAATTGAAACGAGGCAATTGGTTTATTAAACTGATTTCTTTCCAGAGAATAATTTAAAGCTGTTGTGTAGCAATCAATTGCGGCGCCAATTGCTCCCCAGGCAATTCCGTAACGAGCAGAATTTAAACACATCATCGGTCCTTTAAGTCCTTTGATATTCGGTAAAATATTTTCTTCAGGAATAACAACATTATCAAATACCAATTCTCCTGTTAATGAAGCTCTTAACGACCATTTATTTTTAATTTCTGGCGCAGTAAATCCTTTCATTCCTTTTTCAACAATTAAACCAATAACTTTATTTTCATCATTTTTAGCCCAAACAACTGCAATATCAGCAATCGGAGAATTTGTAATCCACATTTTGGAACCGTTTAATACTAATTTGCCATTTTTTTTACTGATTTTAGTTTCCATACTTCCAGGATCTGAGCCATGATTTGGTTCTGTAAGTCCAAAACATCCAATAAAATCACCACTTGCAAGTTTTGGTAAATATTTCATTTTTTGTGCCTCACTTCCAAACTCAAAAATTGGGTACATCACCAACGAACTTTGTACAGAGCCAGTTGAACGAATAGATGAATCTCCGCGCTCTAACTCTTGCATTATCAAACCATAAGAGATATAATCCATTCCTGCACCACCATACTCATTTGGTATAAAACAACCAAGTGCACCAAGTTCTCCCATTTCTTTTAACAAATGTTTAGGATATTCATGGTTTTGAGCATAATTATCAATAACTGGAATCACATTTTTATCTACCCATTTACTAACTGAATTTCTAATTAAAATGTGTTCCTCTGTTAAAAGTTCATCAATATTATAATAATCTATAATTTTCATATGTTTATTTTTCTGTAAATGTTAATTGATTTGAAAATTTTGATAAAAAAAACAATAATAATCGTAAATCTAAAATTTTAAATACTCAAGTTTAGATTAGTTTCTAAAATTTTATAATTTTACAAAATTCATAAAAATAATTTTACAGATAAATGCAGATTCAACAATCCGGTTTAGCAAATTCTAAAACATTTATTTATCCTGTTTATTTTAGCACAAAGGATACTGCAAAAGGTTTTTTAAAATATAACTATCTTAATTCAGAATATTATAAAGTTAATCCTGATATAAGAGAATATAAAGAAACAATCACTAAATATGATAGACAGAATTTTTCAATGTTGGGATTTAAATTTACACATTCCGATGCTGTATTATTGATTTTATTAGCGCTTATTTCTCTTGTAGCTTATGTTAAAATAAGTGGAAAAGACTACATACACAAACTAGCTTTTTCTATTACAAGTGATTCATATTCAAGCTCTTTCTGCAAAGAGAAAAACCTATCATTAAAATTTAATGGCTATATTTTAGCATTAATATTTTTTGTTAGCTTAGGATTTTTTGTTACAATATTTTTTGATATTTTTAATCCAAAAGTTATTGAAAATTATTGGTTTACATCAGTACTTATATTTTCATTAATAATTTTCGCTTTATATATTGTTCAATATATTGCATTTTTATCATTCGGATTTGTATTTTCTCAATTTAAAATAGCAGATGAGTACATGTTTTTTGTTTCAAATTTGGTAAAATTAGCTGGAATTGCGTATATATTTTTAATATTTGCAACTTTTTTTGCAGATCCTGAAATAAAAAAATATTTCATATACATCGCTATAGCATTTAGTTTCCTTTTGTATTTCGTCAAAATATTTCGCGCTTTGGTAACTTTTTTTCGAAATGGATTTTCTTTATTTTATATGTTTTTGTACTTTTGTGCCCTTGAAATAATACCTGTTTTATTATTGGTAAAGATTTTGTTAATATTAATAGAGTTAGATTATGACATTATAAAATTCATAATTTAAGAATAAAGCATATTTACAAATACAAAGCAGATACGAGTATGAACCAAACTTATGCAGGCGTGAAGATAAAAAGGATTTTAGTATCTCAACCTAAACCCGCTAACGACAAGTCGCCTTTTTTTGATTTAGCAAAAAAAAATAATCTTGAAATTGATTTCAGACCTTTCATTCAAATACAAGGTTTATCTGCTAAAGAATTCAAATTACAAAAAGTTAATTTGTTAGAACATTCTGCGGTTATTTTTACTAGTAGAACTGCTGTTGATCATTTTTTTAGGATAGCTGAAGAGCTTAAAATTACAATTCCGGAAAAAATGAAATATTTTTGTATCACTGAATCAACAGCATTCTATTTGCAAAAATACATTGTTTACAGGAAAAGAAGAATTTTTTACGGTAAAGGAAAGTTAGAAGACTTAATTGATGTTTTATCAAAACACAAAGAAGAAAACTTTCTTGTGCCAATGGCCGACACTCATAAACAAGAAATTCCAAGAAAACTTAGAAAGTTTAAACTAAATTTTACAAAAGCTGTATTTTATAAAACCGTTAGCAGCGATTTATCAGATTTAGCAAATGTAAATTACGACATTTTAGTTTTTTACAGTCCTTCTGGGATTAAATCTTTGTTTCAGAATTTTCCTGATTTTAAACAAAACGAAATTATGATTGCATCTTTTGGTGCAAATACAGCTAAAGCTGTTAAAGATGCCGGACTTAGACTTGATATTCAGGCACCGGTTCCTAAAGCACCATCTATGACAATGGCCATTGAAAATTTTATTCAGAAAAATTTATAAAAAAAAAGAGGCTTATGCCTCTTTTTTTATCTTTTGTACATCAAATTTAAATTAACTTAAATTTGTTAACTCAATATCTAACAAATTATATTTCAGTAAATTATATGAATTTATCTTATAAAAAAGTTGAAAAACTTTGCAGTAAAACTGAAATTAGTGATTTATTCGCTGAAAATAAGATTGTTAGCGTTTATCCGGTTAAAATTGTTTGGCGAAAAACTAAATTTAACACCTCTATTCCTGTTAAATCAGTAATTAGTGTTTCTAAAAGACGTTTTAAAAGGGCAGTTGACAGAAATCTGCTTAAAAGAAGACTACGTGAATCTTTTCGTAAAAATAAGCACAGCTTATATCAAACTATCCAAAACTCTAATTATCAGGTAGCTATGATGATTATATACCAATCTAACGAAAAATTACCTTTTTTAGAAATTGAACAAGCACTACAAAAAGCTCTTCAAAAGCTTATAAAAAAACTTGAAAATTTATAATTATAATTTCCGCAATAAAAAAAAATAAAATAAATCATAAAATTACTTATTTATTTGCACAGAATTTGTATATTTATCCTTGTAAGTGTCAGAAAATTAGTAATATACGTTGAAGTTTTTGTTTACAAAATTTAAAATTTACTTTTAATTTCGATCAATTTCTCTGATTTTCGCCTCGACTCTTATCATTTGATTATTAAATAGTTAGAAAACCTGATTAATGAAAAAATTTAAAATCTTAAATTTTTGGCGTACAATTTTAATTGCGGTTACAATTTCTTCATTTTCAATATTATTTATTGCATTTGATGATAGCGATGATTTTGAATTAGCAAAAAATTTAGACATATATCATACTTTAATTCGTGATTTAAGAATGATATACGTTGATGAAATAGATGTTTCTAAATTAGTGAAAACTAGCATTGATGAAATGCTTAAATCATTAGATCCTTATACAGTTTATTATCCCGAATCTGAAATTGAGGATTTTAGATTTATGACAACAGGACAATACGGCGGAATTGGTGCTTTAATTAGGAATAGTGAACAAGGAGTTGTTGTAGAAGAGGTTTATCAAAATTATCCGGCCGACAAAGCTGGTATTATGCCCGGCGACATTTTTAAAAAAGTAGGAGACAAACTAATAACGCCTAAAGATGAAGATGATATAAGCTTATTGTTAAAAGGAATTCCAAATTCAGATATAGAAATTACTATTTTTAGGCCAATAGAAAATAAAGAATATGTTAAAACAGTTAAAAGAGAAAAAATAATTGTTAAAAATGTTCCGTATTATACAATTATTAATCAAGATGTTGCATATATTAAACTTAATGGATTTACACAAACAGCCTATAGCGAAGTAAAAGATGCTTTATTGGATTTAAAAGAAAAAGGCGCTAACAAACTTATTCTTGATTTACGATCAAATCCTGGTGGATTATTAGATGAAGCCGTAAAAATTGTAAGTCTTTTTGTAAATAAAGAAACTTTAGTTGTTAGTACAAAAGGAAAAGTAAAAAGTTGGAATAGCGACTTATACACTAATAAAGAACCTGTTGATATAAATATTCCAATAGTTGTTTTAGTTAACAGAAATTCTGCTTCAGCCTCTGAAATTGTTTCGGGAGCTTTACAAGATTTAGACAGAGCTGTTATTATTGGACAAAGAACATATGGAAAAGGCTTAGTTCAAACAAGTAGAGATTTAAGTTATAATACTAAGCTAAAAGTTACAACAGCAAAATATTATATCCCGAGTGGCAGATGTATACAGGCTTTAGATTACACTCACAGAAACAAAGACGGAAGTGTTGGATATATTCCTGATTCGTTAATATCTGAATTTAAAACAATTAACGGAAGAAAGGTTTTTGACGGCGGAGGAATTATTCCTGATATAAAAGTTGAAACTCAAACACTTTGTTCTGTGGGCGAATATTTGCTAAGCAATTATATAGTTTTCGATTATGTTACTAAATTCAAGCACGAGAAGCAAAAGATTGAATCAATTGACAAATTTACTATCCAAGATTCTGATTATGAGGGATTTGTTAAATATGTTAAAGATCGTAATATTGAATATAAAACCGAATCTGATATTGCTTTAAATAATTTCATTAAAACCCTAAAGGAAGATAATTATTATAATAAAGTTGAAGATGAAATAAAAACTCTTCAAAATAAATTAAAACACAATGTTGAAGACGATTTATATTATTTTAAAGATAATATAAAAACCTATTTATCGGCAGAGATTATAAACAGATATTATTATCAAAACGGCTCAATTGAATACATGCTACTAAATAGTGTTGAAAAAGAAAAAGCAATTAAAATTTTAAACAATACACAAGAATATAAAAAAATATTAAATGTAAAATGAAAGCATAAATGGGAATATTGAACTAAAAACCCTACAAGTACTTGAAAACCCCTTTATTACTGGTGCAACTCTATTTTTTTGAGTTGCACCTTTTTCTATTTTACGGATATTTATTTTAATTAATCTTTTGCAACAGGTATTATTTTTTATAATCAAAAAGCTTGTTTCTTAATTTTTCATTTGTTTCAAGTTTCCTTCGCAATCAAAAACTATTTAAACAATTTATAATCTGAATATTGCATCTTTAATTTTGCCAGATAAGAATATATGTTATAGTTTAAAATGACTTGTAAATCATAATTATGTGATTTACAAGTCAATAGAAAATCAGATGTTAGTCCATATCTAAATCGTTGATAATAAATCCTAGTAAAAGTATTAGCATTAAAATTAACTAATATATTTTCTCAAAAGCACATGTAGTACATAAAAAAAATGATTAACGATTATTTTATTTGCTATTTACAATTACTTGATTTACAAAGCAATCGTAAATAAAAATCATATTTTAAGCATTATTATTATAATTTTTAAAGATTACTGTTTGCAATAAATTTTCTTTTAAAATAATTAGCTAATTATAAAAATTAGGCAAGGTTTTAGAATATATATTATAAGTCTAAAATATTTATAAAATTTTAAACTAAATTTTATAAATACGAATTGGATTTCAATATTTTAATTATTTGACTATTCGTACATTTAAAATTATTTCATAAATATCTATTAATAAAACTTATAAGTATTGTTATCTAAACTTATAAGTTCGTTAAAATAAAACATGTTTTTCTTTTTTCAAACTAGTTTTTGAGATAAATAAATGTGGCGAATAGGCTTTAAATAAAAATCTTTAAATATTCAAAAAATGGATAAAAAAAGTAGTTAATAATTTAATAATCAAACGGATAAGATAAATAGTAATTGCAAATCAACTTTTTGACAAATTTAATGTAAATAATTAACCTTAAACTTTATTAAATCACTTATAACTTACAATAATAGAAAATATTAGACTAAAACATTATTTTGCTTTACCTATGTAAACTGAGTTTTACTAAAAAATTGAATTTTTTACTTTAAGTATTTGTTTTATTTAAAAATTATTGTTTATATTTGTCATTAAATAAAATTTTAATTAACAGAAGATAACTATATGAAAACAAACTGGTTAATTATATTACTAATAATTGTTGCTGGTAGTACAATTAACCTTGGAAGTACACTTAAGATTGGTAATCCTTCCATTGAGTTTGTAAATGATAAAGGTTTTATTGGAAAAAATGGCGATTTATTTGTTTATTCAATAAAGTTGAGATCAAATGAAAATCTGGTTAATTTTAAAGTTAAGCCAAGTGTAAAAGGAATAAATGAAGATTGTGATTTAGATTTTTATTTTGATGAAAATACGCATCAGGCAGTTGTAAATTATTTTTATGTATTACCGGAAAATGTTAAAGACGCAAGCAAAGTGGTTTTAACATTTACATTAACAGATTCAAAAGAGTCTAATATAAAAACAAAAGTTATTGATTTTTCTAAAGGCATTAATTTTGCAAAAAATAATGAAACAGAAATATCATTAACGGAAATTTAACTTGAAATGCTGCACACTATTGTGATGAAAACTGAAAATCGTTTGTACTTGTAGGGGGTATAATAACAAATGTTCAATTTCTTTCAAATCATTAAAGCAGCTAATAAATCCCGATAACATTATCGGGATTTTTCTTTTTTATATAATCTATAAAATATTTCTTTGGAAAAAATAATTGTAAAACTTACATTTGTTTTAAATTTATTATCTTTATTGGCTAAAATATTAAAATCTCGTTTGTATGTTACGAAAATTGGAGATAGATTCTACAGATGATACACCTTATGTCCTTTTAGATCCATTTACAGGGAACTGTAAGATATTAGGAAAATCATATCCGGAGGATATCGCTTCATTTTATTTGCCAATAATTACTTGGTGGGAAGACTATAAGGATTTTGGAAGAAGAGATATTATCCTTGATATGAAATTAGGATATTTTAATTCCGGATCGTCAAAGGCTTTTATTGATATTTTTGAAAGGCTAGATGATATTAAAGATAGAAATATAATTGTTAATTGGTATTATCCAGAAGAGGATGATGAAATTTTCGAAAGTGGAAAGATTTATCAGGATTTAACTAGCATTCAATTTAATTTTATTGAATATTAAAAAATATAATTTTAAAAGGAAAAATCTCATTTACTGATATTTGTAAATGAGATTTTTTTATTTAATTCATTATTTTATCGTTTTCAGTCCAAATATAGCTTGTATCTTCAAAAACTTCTTTTTTCCAGATTGGCAATCTCTTTTTAATTTGATTAACGATGTCGTCAAGTGCTAGAAATACATTTTTTCTATGTCCAGCACCAACAAATATAAATAAAGAATATTCACCGGCTTTTACTTTGCCAATTGAATGAATTATAATAATTTTTTGCAAATCATCATATTTTGTACTTATGTCTGAGAATATCTTTTCAAGTTCTATTTTTACCATCTCTTCGTAAGCAGAATATTCTATTTCTTTTACAACTTTTCCTTCAATATTATCGGGTCTTACTTGACCTAAAAAAACAGATTGAGCGCCCATTGATGCGGTATTTATCTGATTTATTTCTTTTTTTACTACATCAGTACTTATAGAACCTTTAATTAAAAAATTTTTGTTAAGCATCACCATTTGTTTGTATATTTTATAATTATAATTTTATTATGGAAAAACTATTGTTTTAATTCATGTTTTTTTAATGAACGAGAAAATAGAATGCATGTATATATCAGGCTATTAGTTATTTGCAAAATTTATCCGCCGGCAAAAGGTGGTAAAAGAGCAATTTCATCGCCATTTTTAAAAACGGTAGAATCATTTATGATTTCTTTGTTTACAGCAATTCTAAAATCCATATTTTTAATTTCAGGATATGTATTCCACAGATAAGACTTTAAGCTAGAAATATTTTCAATTCCGCTAAGCTCAATTTTGCTTTGTTTACTTATATCTGTTAAAATTCCAAAAAACAGAACGTTTATTTTCATGTGTTTATATTTAAATGCTAATTTGTTTTTTGTATAAATAATTAATTTTCAATTTCAAAAGTAAAAATATTTATTGTTTGACCATTCTTTTATCAATAATTTGTTTCGCATTTTCATAATCTTCTTTTGTGTTTATATTCATAAACAGCTTGTTATTAAAGAAATTTAGAGAGTTGTCTATTTTTACAATTTTTAGATTGGCTTTTTTTATTATTTTTTGAGGACTGTGATTTCCGAGTTCAATTTCTTGTTTAATCGTTTTTATTACAGATTTTTTAAATATACCAGTAATTGGTTGCAAAAAGTCTTCAAATTCTGGTATTACAATTTCATTTTGATTAGAGAATTTTAGTAAAAAATTTATCAAATCTGAAGAAAAAAATGGTGTATCGCAACTTGCAATAATATTTAAATCTGTTTTTGAAGATTCTAATCCGCTTAAAATACCTGCTATTGGGCCAATATTTTTATATTCATCAGCAATAGTTTTTAGATTCAAAAAATCAAGTTCGTTTGAATTTGTGCTTAAAATTATTTCATCGCAAAATTCTTTTAATGAATCGATTACATACGAAATAATAAATTTATTATTTAATTTCAGTAATGCTTTATTTTCTCCCATTCTAATACTTCTTCCGCCGCATAAAACTATTCCTGTAATATTTATCTTTTCCATTTATTATTTACTTAATAATTATTTTTTTTGTGAAACTTTCTTTATCTGTATTGATATTCAGAAAATATATTCCTTTAGCTAATTTCACTAAATTAATTTCATGATTTTTTTGATAAATATTTTTTGTGTATAAATTTTTTCCATTTATATCAGTAATTGTAATTTCAGCTGTAATAAAATTTATGGGCATATCAATATAAATTTTATCATTTGCAGGAATTGGATATACTTTAATAATTTCAGATTTTATATTTTCTATATTTGTTTGATTTTGAACATTTAAATCAAAACTTTGTTTTGCACTTGTAATTCCATCAGTTGCAGAAATAGCAATCTGCTCTGTTGTTTCATCACTCGGAGTTGTTCCAGTTAAAAGCGCAGTTCCATTGCCATTATCTGTAAAATTCAGCCAATTTGGTTTTGTTGTTGCGCTTATAGTATAAGCTGCTTCAATTTTTTTAGAATTAGAACTTAAAGGCGGAAAATAAATATTGTCAATCCAGGCTTTATCTGTTCCTGAACTTTCAGAACCATCTTTAACATATTTCCATTTTATTGTGTGTATACCTTCAGAAATATCGTATTCTTCTTTTGTCCAGTCAATTTCGCCACTCCATTTACCTTTTTCAATATTATCGATATAAAAAATTAAAAAATCAAAACTAGATTCGCTTGATACTTTTTTGTAGAATGAAATTTTACTATTTATCTGTGAATTTATTTCTAAATTTAATTCAGAATTTTGACTGTCACTAATATCGCCTGAGTGTGCACAATAATTTCCATCAAAAGCATTTTCATTTGAAACAGCCCAATTTTGGTGCCCGCTTGTTTGCCAATTAAATGCTCTTAAATTTCCTGATTCAAAACTTTCTTTTTGTAAACCTGTTGTTGTAGAAAAAATAAATTCCTTAAAAATGCTTCCACTTTCTGTTGTCAGTTTAAAATTGATATTTTCACCTAAAGGTGTAGTTTCTGCTATAACAATTTGAAAGTGAACATCATCGGTATAAGTTTCTGCTAATAAAGAGGTTATTTCAATACTTGGATTAAGAATTTGGACATAAGCATTTTCTGAACTTAAAGTGCATGTAATGTTTTGGATATCAGCATGTCCATTATTAGTAATTTTAAAATTAGCTGAAAGCTCTTCGCCTGCGTCAGGTAATGAATTGTTGTTACCCTTTGTTTGCCCAACTTCTATGTTGTAATTATATGTACTATTGATACTTACTGTTTTTACAGGAGTACTTAAAAATCCTGTTTGATTACTTGTTTCAATGTAATCTACTAATTCCGCTGTAAGGTTTGGAGCATCAACAATAAATTGAAATTTAGAAACCCTGATATATCCATCATGAGAAATTGTAATATCGCAAGGAATTATTTCCTGATCTGGAGTGTTTTCAGAAATTTGAATTTCGAAGGCGTTATTAAGCATTTTTGATTCGCCAGCCGTTATATCTCCTATTTCTTCCGAATTGTCGCTAATTTGGATAAAACTGCTGTTTGTGCTTAAAATTGTGCTTGCATTTGTTGCATCATATCCACTTTCGGATTCAGCTACATTTTTGAAAACTGCATTTATTGTAATAGTATTTCCGTTTCTAGTGTTCTGGTTAAAATACTTTTCATCTAAAATAATATATGGTTCTTCTGCCGGAACAACTGTTTTAGTTTCAATAAAAGGAATTTTATTTTGTGCTGTAACAACTATTAAAGCATCGCCAATATTTAAATCTGCAGAAGAAAAATTTAAAACTGCAATTCCGTTTTCATCAGCGAAAGCGGCAATAATTAATTCGTTATTTTGGCTTAAAGCCACATAAGCTCTTGCTTCTGTTGTTACAGTTATTTGATTAATTCCTAAAATTAAATTTGTTGGATTTACTGATGCAGAAATATTTGTTGGGATTTTTAAATATGGCATTAAAGAAGGATCTCCCATAAGATGATAAATTTCCCAATAATAATCTCTGTATGAGGAAGTTGAACTTTGTACAGCTAAATTACCGCAAACATTAATCTGTCCTTGAGATGTGTACCATTTAGAAAAATTATCTATCTCGTTTATTTTATTGTGAAAAGCTCCATCGTAGGCGCCGGTTTCTGTTTCTTCGTATGTTGGATAAGCGGAAATATTTGAGGATAAACCAATTTGCCACCAATAATCTTCGTCCCAAAGTGTATTATCTGAACCGCCAATGTATCCAATTGCGCCTCTGTCTGCAAGTCTTAAAACAGCTTCGCCAAAGCATTCGCTATTTTCGAAACGTACAGATTCACAGCAGTTTCCAATCCAAAGTCCATATTTTCCGTAGTTGTTTACCGAAACTAAATCGCTGATAACTACATTTGGATCTGCCCAGCCTTGATAACTACAATGAGCTGTGTAATTAGCTAAACCATATCCTGAATTTAAATCGGAAATAACAGAAGAACTGGCAGCATAATATTCAGAAGCCATTCCACCACTGGCATCACCGTAAAGGTAATATTTTGAGCTTAAATCATTTGTTGCATTGCTGTAATTATTTGTTATATAGCGAATTGCACCATTTCCATAAGTTGATGCATAATTTGGATCAACACCGGCAACCAACAAATGTTTTCCCAGATATTCAGGATCTGTCATTAAATATTTTTCGTAATTTAAAGTTTTAGAAATCATATTATTAAGATGCGTAGTATTTTGTGCTGAAAATCTTCCGTAATAAACTTCAGGTAATTTATCTCCAGTGTACTCGCAATAGTATAAATCGGTAATATGATTATCGGTTAATCCATTCCAAGAAGGTATTTGAGCTATATCGCCAACAAAGAGAATATATGATGGTGGATTATAACCAGTTTGCGGATTTTCGTACAAATTCTGTAAATAAGCTTTAATACTTTCTTTGCTTGTGCCAACCGAAGGATTATTTGTATACGCTTCTATAACTTTAAAACCTTTTGTTTTTTTCCAAGCAATAAAACTTTGTAAAGAGCTTTCAAAATCAGGCGGCGAAACTATTACATAAGTAATTGGTGTTGAGATTATTATGTTTTTATTTTCTGTTTCAGGTTTTAATAAAATATTTGGTAAATTATTAAAAAAAGGCGAGCTGTATTTTGTTTTTAAATCTTGATTAGCTTTATAATCAACATTTTCAAAAATAATTTCAATTTTTAAATTATTTAGAATTTTTAAAATGTTTTTTTTAGGATTGTATGAAAAAGGTTTTATTTCTATTCTGCCGATTCTTTTATCTCTCAAAATTCCGGCATTTTCATAAATAGCTATTTCATTTTCATCAAAATAATCTTTTGAGTATTCAGTTTGATTGTAATAAAAATTTTCTTTTTTATCGCCTGATTTCCATACTGATGCTTGAGCTGGCGCTATTTTTTTTAAAATGCCGTGCTTTTTAAAATCTATTATTTCTTCATCAAAAGAAACAATTTTAAATTTAACTTTTGCTCCAATTGGAACTTCTATTAATTTACTGATTACAGGTAAATTAGGCAGACCAACATTATAAGTTTTTATTAATCCATTAGCTTGAAGATTTACAAATTTGTTGTTTTTTATTTGAGTTTCAGTTAATTTTATTTCCGAAATACTGATTTCAAATAAATTGCTGTTTTTTGATTTAATTTCAGAATTGAAATACGATTTATTTGATTTTGAGAGTTTTATAATTTGCTCTTTTTGCGAATATCCTGCCAAAGCAAAAAATATAACTGTTATTATTGACAAAATAATTTTATTCATTTTTTGTGTATTTTGTTACTAAAGCTTTGAGTATAGACGATTAAATATTTAAATAGTTGCAAATATATTAAAGTCTGATGAATTATTTAAAATCTGTGAGTTAAGCTTATTTTTATCTAAATTTAAGATAGTTTAGATAATTTATCAAATTTTAACTTTTGTAATTACAACATTTATAACATTAAATCATTTAATAAAAAAGTATTTAATTACAATTTAATTATAACGAACATTTAAAAAATGGACTTTTTCAATGTATTTTCTATCCAAAAGTTCTAATTATTAAGCAAAAAAGCAGAAAATCTATTAATGTATAAAAAAAAATGGGAAAAAAATCAAAATAAATTAATTTGCTAACACCAATAAAATCAGTAAGATATATTAAATAATTATTGTAAATAGATAATAAAGATGAAAAATATTAGAGAATTATTTGATTTTATTTTGATAAGATTAAAAAAATGTTGACCTTTGCGGCTTAAATAATAAAAAAATACAATGAATAAAGGCACAGTAAAATTTTTTAATGAATCAAAAGGATTTGGATTCATAAGTGATGAGAACTCAGGCAAGGAATACTTTGTACATATTTCTGGTTTAATCGATGAAATTCGTGAAGGTGATCAAGTAGAATTTGAATTACAAGAAGGTAAAAAAGGATTAAATGCAGTAGATGTTAAAGTAATTTAAATATTTGTTCCTTAAATTTTTATCAAATAAAGAGCCTGTCTGATTAAGACGGGCTTTTTTTATTTAATAGCATTCTTTTTTATTTCTCTTAATGCTTTATTAATTGTACTAAAAGTTAAACCTTCCGCAGATTTTGCAAATCTAATATTTCTGTCGTTTTCATTTAAAGTAACAGATCCAACAGTTCTTTGACTAAAAATTATTTCACCGGTTTTTATTTCATAAATAACTATTTCTGTTTCGGCTTCACTTTTTCCATATGACAATGGTGCTGTTAGATAAATATCATGCAAATCATTTTTTATTTTACTTGTTTTTATATTTACTAAGTAATTAAATTCTGTTGTTAATTTTAAAAGCTCAATATTTTCAGGCGGTGTGGAAAAAGGCATTTCATTTGGTAACGAATATTTCATTCTAATATCGTCTATAAAATAAATATAATTTCCTCCTATTTTTTTAAATTTACTTACAAAGTTTTTGTTTAATAATTCTCTGGCTTTATAAGTATTCAAATCTGTTTCAATAACGTTTATCAGCCATTTTCCTTTTCTAAAATCAAGAACTTTTGGAGTTTGGTAATCGCAATTGTAATGTGGAGCTGCGCATTGCGAAAAAAGCAAATTAAGTAAACTTCCTATTATGAGAATTTGGTTTTTAAATTTCATTTTTTGTAATTTTATATTTAATGAGCTTCAAGCCAGTTGTCGCCAATTCCTAAATCTACAGTTAACGGAACTTTTAATTTAAAAGCATTTTCCATTTCCTTAATCACAATTGCTTTAATATTTTCCAACTCTTCTTTTTCTACATCAAAAACCAATTCATCGTGTACCTGAAGAATCATTTTTGACTTCAAATTATTTTCTTTTAACTTATTGCTAATGTTTATCATAGCTATTTTTATGATGTCAGCAGCTGTACCTTGTATTGGTGCATTAACCGCATTTCTTTCAGCAAAGCTTTTAACTAAAGAATTTCTAGAATTTATATCGGGCAATTGTCTTTTTCTGCCTAATAAAGTTGTAACAAATTCGTTTTGTCTGGCAAATTCTATTTGACTATCCATAAAGTCTTTAATTTTCGGATAATTTTTAAAATATTCATCAATTATTTCTTTTGCCAAACTTCTTTTAATTGCTAAATTTTGAGCCAAACCAAAAGCTGAAATTCCATATATAATTCCAAAATTTGCTGATTTTGCCTGAGCTCTTTTTTCTCTGTCGACTTCATTTAACGGTACATTGAAAATTTTTGATGCTGTTGCAGAGTGAATATCTTCGCCTTTTAAAAAATCATCAATCATATTTTTATCTTCACTCATTGAGGCCATTAATCTAAGCTCAATTTGAGAATAATCGGCAGCGAGTAAAATATTGTTTTTTGAAGCCACAAATGCTTTTCGTATTTCTCTGCCTTTTTCGGTTCTAATAGGAATATTTTGCAAATTAGGATTTGAAGAACTCAATCTTCCTGTCGTTGTAACTGCTTGATTATAAGAAGTATGTATTTTGTTTGTTTTTGCATTTATTAATTTTGGCAAAGCATCAACATATGTTGAAAGAAGCTTTTGTAAACCTCTGTATTCTAATATTTTTTCGATAATTACGTGTTTATCCTTCAGTTTTAAAAGTTCTTGTTCGCTAGTTGAATACTGTCCTGTTTTTGTTTTTTTTGCGTTTGAAATTATTTTCATTTTATCAAACAAAATTTCACCCATTTGTTTTGGAGATGAAATATTAAATTCAGAGCCTGCCAGTTTAAATATTTCTTTTTCAATTAAATCGATATCAATATTAAGTTCGGATGAAAATTTAATGAGATTTTCGGTATTTAAGTTAATTCCTGCAAATTCAAGTTCGGCAAGTACCGGAATTAAAGGCATTTCTATTTTTTCTGCCAACGCAGAAAGTTTATTTTCGTCTAATTTTTTTTCTAGAATTTCTTTAAGTTGGAAAGTTATGTCGGCATCTTCGGCTGCATATTCTTTTATATCTTCAATAGGAACATTTGCCATATTTAGCTGATCTTTTCCTTTTTTTCCTATAAGCTCCTCAATTTCAACAGGTTGATAATTTAATAAACTTTCTGATAAAACTTTAAAATTATGTCTTGAGTCAGGATTAATAAGATAATGAGCAATCATCGTATCAAAAAATGGTCCCGAAACTTCAATTCCATATGGTTTTAGCATTAAAATATCGAACTTAATATTTTGTCCGATTTTTAGAATTTTATTGTTTTCAAAAAGACTTTTAAATTGATTAATAACCTTGCTTGCTTCTTCATGTATTTTAGGAAGATTTAGATAATATGCTTTGTGATTTTCAAAAGAAAATGCAATACCAACAATATCAGAAGTGTGTACTTCTAAACCAGTTGTTTCTGTATCAAAACAAAATTCTTTTTGTTTTGATAATTCTGAAATTAAAAAATCTATATCTTTCTGATTTTCAATAAGAACATAATTATGAGCAACTGTTTTAATATTTGTAAAATTAGTATTTTCAATTGTAATTTCTGTTGTTTCTGTTGAAGTATCTATAGATTTTCCTATATATTCTGTTTGCGGATTTTCTAAAATTCTAATAGCCGTATTTTTAAATTCCAGTTCTTCAAATATTTTAGTTAACTCATCAGCATTAAATTTTTTTAGTTTAAATTCATCAGCATTAAATTTAACCGGAACATCTAAAGCAATAGTTGCTAATTCTTTGGATAATTTAATAGATTCTCGACTAGCAATAATATTTTCTTTTTGTTTTCCTTTAATAAGGTTTACACTCATAAGAATATTTTCAACGCTTCCGAATTTAGACACCAAATCGGCAGCTTTTTTTTCTCCTATTCCAGGTACACCAGGAATATTATCGGCAGAATCGCCCCAAAGAGCTAAAATATCGATAAATTGTTCAGTTTTTTTAATTTTATATTGTTCCAGAACAGATTTTGCATCAACAATTTCAACAGGTTTTCCGCTGCGAGTATGTTTATACATAAAAATTTTATCGCTTACAAGTTGTTTAAAATCTTTGTCTGGTGTCATCATGTAAACTGTAAATCCTTCTTTTTCAGCTAATTTAGCAATAGTCCCAATTGTATCATCAGCTTCGTAATTTTCAATTTCTAAAATAGGAATATTAAAAGCTTTGATAATTTGTTTTATATAAGGCACAGATTTAATTATGTCTTCAGGCGTAGCGCTTCTGTTTGCTTTATATTCTGGATATAATATTTTACGAAAACTTCCTTCTTTATGGTCAAAAGCGACAGCAATATGACTTGGTTTTTCTTTTTTTAAAATTTCGTCAAGTGCGTTTGTAAATCCAAAAATTGCTGATGTATTTAATCCTTTTGAGTTTATTCTTGGATTTTTAATAAAAGCATAATAAGCTCTGAATATCAAGGCATAAGCGTCTATTAAAAATAATTTATTTTCGGAATTATTCATTTTTTGTATTTTTTAAAAGCTGTTTTTTTTTCTGTAAATTAAAACTAAAAGTATAAAAATTCTTTTAGCTAATAAAACTATCAAATTTTATATGAAGAATTATTTAATTTGAATTGAGTTAACAGGTTTCAGATTAAAATATTTCTTAATCTGAAACCTAAAATATTATGCTGATATTTAATTACTTAAGGAATTTATTGATTATCTCAAAAAAATCTTTTTCAATAATTGGTTTGGCTATATAATCATTGCATCCAGATTCGATAGTTTTTAATTTATCATCTGCGAAAGCATAAGCAGTTTGCGCAATAATATGCAAATCAGGACGGAATTTCTTAATTTGTTTAGTTGCTTCAAAACCGTTTAAAAGTGGCATTTTTATATCCATTAAAACTAAATCTATGTTTTTATTGGTTCTGCATAATTCAATAGCTTCTAATCCGTTTTTAGCACGAATAATTTTGGCTTTTGTTATAGAAAGAAGCTCTTCGAGATACACAAAGTTTAACTCATTATCTTCAGCAATTAAAATAGTTTTAAATTCAAAATTATCATTTTCAACAGCAATGGTTTGCTTTTTATCATCTATTGCATTTTCATCTGAAATTAAAGGAATATTGAAATAAAATTCAGCGCCTTCGTTAAGTTTAGATTTTAACCATATTTTTCCGCCAAGCATTTCAACATATTCTTTTGAAATAGATAATCCTAAACCAAGTCCACCGAAATCTCTGGTTGTATCAACTTCTACTTGTCTAAAACGCTCAAAAATTTGTTCGTGCATGTCTTTATGTATCCCAATACCGGAATCTTTAACAAAAAATTCTATTGCGTTTTTTTTAAGAAGACAACCAAATTCTACTTTTCCTATTCTAGTGAATTTTACAGCATTGCTTATTAAATTATTTAGAATTTGCTTTAATTTGGCAATATCTGTGTACACAAAACAATTTTCTTTTCTTAAATATTCTGTTAAATTTAGCTCTATATTTTT
>JAFGWC010000120.1 GCA_016937695.1 Bacteroidales bacterium | reverse complement strand
TCAAAGCCACAATACAAAGCTGCCGATTTACCATAATTTCTACGAAATTTAATTCCTTTTACTTCAGAAATTTCATTTGATAATGTCTCAATTATCAACCAAGTATTGTCTGTGCTTCCGTCGTCAATTAAAATCAATTCATAAGAAAACTGATTAGATTGCATAACTTTTACAATCCAATCAGTTAATTCTTTTATCGATTCTTCTTCGTTATAAATTGAAATTATAACTGATATATTCATATTCTAAATTTATTATCTTTATAAACTTCTATTTATAAACAAAGTATTACTTATTAAAATTTTTTATATAAAATTTCTATTATTCACTAAAAGAAGCATCTTTAGGCTCTTTTTTCAAGAAAATTGAAGTGATTAATGAGAATAAAAATCCCATAAATGCAATTGAAGGAATTGCAATAGCAACCATAATGCCTGGTTTCATAAATTTCTTTTGCATTTCAATAGCCATTTCAATTTGATCATCTGGCAAACCTTGCGTAATAAGCTGTTCTTCAGTCATTTCCAATATTTTTGAAATCATATCAGGATCAATAAAAGTCATCTGAAAATAAGTATATATTGAAGAAATAATACCTGCAAAAAGAATAACTAATGTTCCAAAACCCAAAGCTTGTCCATATTTAATATATCCACCAAGTTCTTTATCTCTGTAATTAATAGTTGAATATATAATTCCGGCAATCATAATTAAATAACTTACCCAACCAACCCATTTTTCAAGACTTAAGCCCAAAAAATACATAATAACAGAATAAATTACCAAGATTATTCCAATACTCAATCCCCAATTAAGGGCACTTTTCCAAACATTTGTCTTTTTTTCTTCCATAACATTTAGTTTTTAGTTTAGTGATTTAATATATAATTAGTTAATATAAAAAATTCAACTTAATAATTTATTTAAACAAAACAAGGCTATAGTTTATATTTTCTGTAATTTTTTAAATATTTATATTGCATATTTTTGCAAGTAATTAGTATACTGGAAATTAGTAATTAATAATATTAGAGTTCATTTTTAATTGCCTGATAATTAATGAAAACAAATAATATTAGTCATCACAGCTATTTTAATTAGAATCTAAAACAAGCATATATATTTGTTAATCAACACAATAAAGAGCAAATCTAATCAATAAAAAGATAAATAATATATTACAAAGAAAATAATTTACACTAATTTATCAATATTTTTTGCAACAAAAAAAAATGTTTATACTTTTGCGCTCGGGTAAGTCTTATACGACCAGCTCCTACTGAACTCCCCCAGGACCGGAAGGTAGCAAGGGTAAGTAGTTGTAGCGGTGCGATATAAGTAGCTTACCCACTTTTTTTTAACAAAATAAAAGACATAAGGAAAAAGAAAAAAATATTCTTTAAATCCACTCCAAAAGTCAAGAAACAAATAATTTTTCAAAATATTAAACATATATTACTATAAATCAAATAATTAAAGATACAACAAACAGTCAAAACTTAATAGTATTATTTTTAGATTTAATCTATTTTTAAAATTTTCGCATTAATACTTTTATCTTTTGTCTTAAAATATTTATCTTTTAACTTAACAATTTAGATATGAAATTTTTTATTGATACAGCAAATCTTGATCAAATCCGTGAAGCACAGGATTTAGGAATTTTAGATGGTGTAACAACCAATCCTTCGTTAATGGCAAAAGAAGGAATAAAAGGTGATGAAAATGTAAAAAATCATTATAAAGCAATATGCGATATTGTTGATGGTGATGTTAGTGCAGAAGTAATTGCTACAGATTATGAAGGAATGATAAAAGAAGGTGAAATTCTTGCTGCTCTTCATCCACAAATAGTTGTAAAAGTTCCGGCAACAAGAAACGGAATTAAATCCATTAAATATCTTTCGACAAAAGGAATTAGAACTAATTGTACTTTGGTTTTTTCTGTTGGTCAAGCACTATTAGCTGCAAAAGCAGGTGCAACATATGTTTCTCCATTTATTGGCAGATTAGACGATACTGCAACAGACGGTATTGATTTGATTTATAAAATCGCAGACATGTTTAGCTCTTATAATTTTGATACTCAACTACTTGCGGCTTCAGTAAGACATACAATGCACATTATTCAATGTGTTGAAGCTGGTGCTGATGTTGCTACTTGTCCTTTAGATGCTATACTTGGATTATTAAATCATCCACTAACAGATATTGGTTTAGAAAAATTTCTTTCAGACCACAAAAAATTAAATTCGTAAAAAATTTTAAATGTTTTTTAAAAGCCCTTTTGTTTTAATATCATTAGGGCTTTTTTTATTGTAAAATTTCCAATTTATTTTGTTATTTTTACGCCATTCAAAAAAAGCAAATTAAAATTTACAAATTATGCAAACTAAAAATAAAATTCTTGTTCCTATTGATTTTGATGAGCAATCAATAATAGCACTTAAATATGCAGAACATTTTGCTGAGTTAACTAACGCTGAACTTGAAGTTATTACTGTAGTTGAAGAAAGCGGAATATTTAGTAAACTTTTTTCTACTGATGAATTAGCAGTAAAAATAAATAAAGAAATTCAACAAAAATTAGATGAAGCAGTTTTACCATATAAATCAAAAATAAATATAAACACTCAAATAGTTTACGGAAAACCATATGAGAAAATTTTAGAAATTGCAAGCAAAATAAATCCTTCTTTTATATTTATGGGAAGAAGCGAAATGCCAAAATATAAAAAAGCATTTGTTGGCTCTAATGCTATGCATATGATTTTAGAGTCAATTTTTCCGGTAATAACAATTAACGGGAACAATGATTTTGAGCTTTATAAAAAAGAAAACAAAGAAATATTAGTTCCGCTTGATTTTGAAAAAGAAACAAGCGAGCAGCTTACAAGCGCAATTGAACTTGCACAGGTTTTAAAATCAGGATTAAGATTAATAACAATTCAAACTTCGGGCGGAAAAGCAGAAGAAGCAAGTTTATTGTCGAAATTGGCGGTTTATAAAAAATTTATATCAGAAAAAGGAATTATTTGCGATATAGAAATAATTAACAAAGGAAATGCTGAAATTGCAGATATAATTAATAATCAGGCAATTAAAAACAAATCTGAATTAATTATTATAATGACAAGACAAGAAAGTCAGATTCTTGGATACTTTATGGGTTCAACTGCAACCGATATAATAAACAAATCAGAAATTCCTGTTTTAACAATGAAACCTTGGGATAATGAAGAAGGAAGTAAAGTTTTTTCATCATTTTATGATCCATTAAGCCTTTACAAAAAAAAATAATTAAAAATTTACAAATAAAATGATTAAAGATTATAAATCGGCAATTGAAAATATAAGAAAAGAATTAAAAATTTATATTCAAACAAATAATATAAAATCTTTAATTGCAGGCATTTCGGGCGGAATTGACAGTGCTTTATCAATTGCTCTTGCAAAACCTGTTTGCGACGAATTAAATATCCCGTTAATTGGCCGAAGTATTACAATTGAAACAAATAAAGCCGATGAAATCTCAAGAGCTAAATTTATGGGCGAAAATTTTACTTCCGATTTTAAAGAAGTTAATTTAACCCAAGGCTACAAATTAATTTCACCTTTTGTGGTTGAGAAAAACTTAAATGAACAAGAAAATAGAGCATTTAAAATAAGATTAGGGAATATAAAAGCCAGATTAAGAATGATTTATTTGTACGATTTAGCTTCAAAACATAAAGGAATGGTTTTATCTACAGATAATTATACCGAATTATTACTTGGTTTTTGGACTTTACATGGCGATGTCGGCGATTATGGAATGATTCAAAACCTTTGGAAAACAGAAGTTTATGAAATGTCGCGTGTACTTGCATCAGACTTAGAAAATAAAAATGCACAAAAAGCTCTGCTAGATTGCGTTACTGCAGTTGCCACTGATGGTTTAGGAATTACAAATAGCGATTTAGATCAAATACAAGCTAAAACATACGAAGAAGTTGATGAAATTTTAATAAAATTGCTGAAAGATGAAAATAATTTGGGCAAATTAGCAAATCATCCGGTAATTGAAAGAAAAAGAAATTCGGAATATAAAAGAAATAATCCTTTTAATATTCCAAGAAATAAAATTACAACAGTATCGTATTTCTAATGGGAAATAAAAAAAACAAAAATGCTAATTAAAATATACGAAGATAACACTTCTAGAGACATGATAATACAAGTTGTTGACGTTCTTCGCCGCGGCGGACTGGTTATTTATCCTACCGACACAGTATATGGCTTAGGCTGCGATATCAATAATCACAGAGCAATTGAAAAATTGGCTAAAATTAAAGGTATTGATTTAAAAAAAGCTAATTTTTCTTTTATTTGTTACGATTTGAGTAGCCTTGCAGAATATAGCAAACCAATTGGCAACAATATTTTCAAAATTATGAAAAGAAATTTGCCCGGACCATTTACTTTTATACTTGAAGCGAGTAATAAAGTGCCAAAAATTTTAAAAAACAAGAAAAAAACTGTAGGAATTAGAGTTCCAAACAACAATATTATTCGAGAAATTGTTAAAGAATTAGGAAATCCGATTTTAACAACGTCAATAAGAGATGATAATGATGTTATTGAGTATCTTACTGATCCTGAGCTAATTCACGAAAAATACGAAGAGATTGCTGATATAGTTATTGATGGCGGATATGGAAATACAATTGCATCAACAATAATTGACTGTACAAACAATGAAATTGAAATAATTAGAAAAGGAGAACTGGATTTAATATTATAGAATTATTGGTTAATTTGTACTTTTCAAAAATCAAAAAGTTTTAAATTATAAACAATTTCATCGACCAAAATAATTAAAGAGATATATAATAAATGATATTCCCGAATAATTTTGAAGAAAAAATAGGATTTGATAAAATAAGAAATTTATTAAAACAAAAATGCCTAAGTACTTTAGGAAAAGAAAAAATTGATGAAATAAATTTCTCAAATATATTCGTTGAAATAAAAAAAAACCTGGAACTTACCGCAGAATATAAAGAACTTCACCAAACAGAAGAAAATTTTCCTATTCAGTATTTTTTTGATGTTAGAGAAACACTAAAACAAATAAAAATTGAAGGAAATTTTATAGAAATAGAAGAACTTTTTGATTTAAAACGTTCGTTAGAAGAAATAAAAGCGATTTTACACTTTTTTAAAAATACCGAAACTGATAAATATCCGCTACTTAAAGAATTAGCTTCGGAAACGCCATTCTATCCATCTGTAATTGAGAGCATTAGCCGCATTTTAACTAAAGAAGGAAAAATAAAAGACAATGCATCAAAAGAATTAGCAGAAATAAGAAAAAGCTTAATTAGTAAAAGTTCAGGCGCTTCAAGAATAATGCATAAAGTTTTGCAAAATGCAAAGCAAAATAATATTATTGAAAGCGAAACAAACCTTACAATAAGAAACGGCAAAATGCTAATTCCTGTTTCGGCTAACAATAAAAGAAAAATAAAAGGCTTTATTGTTGATGAATCGGCAACCGGAAAAACTTCTTTTATTGAACCATTTGAAATTATTGAACTAAATAATGAAATAAAAGAGCTTGAATTTGCTGAAAGAAGAGAAATATTAAAAATCCTTTTAAATATCAGCAAAGAAATAAGACCTTATGCTGATGATTTATTAATTTCATACGATTTTTTATCGGTTATTGATTTTTTAAGAGCTAAAGCTTTATTTGCAATTCAGATTGAAGCAAACATACCAAAACTAAGCAATTCAAACCAAATTTTATTAAAAAGTGCAAAACATCCTTTGTTATATCTTTCTTTTTTAAAAGACAACAGACAAGTTATTCCTTTAGATATAGAATTGTCTGAAAATCAAAGAATTATACTAATATCAGGACCAAATGCCGGAGGAAAATCTGTTTGTTTAAAAACTGTTGGATTATTACAATATATGCATCAATGTGGATTATTAATTCCGGTTAACGAAAACTCTAAATTAGGCATTTTCAGTTCAATTTTTATTGATATTGGCGATGAACAATCAATTGAAGATGATTTGAGTACATACAGCTCACATCTTAACAATATGAAAAATTTTCTCAAAAATACAGATTCTAAATCATTAGTTTTGATTGACGAATTTGGTTCGGGAACAGAACCGGCACTTGGCGGAGCTATTGCCGAATCTATTTTGGAAGAATTAGTTGAAATAAAAACTTTTGGAGTAATTACAACACATTATGGCAATTTAAAACATTTTGCAACTTTATCAAAACACATTACAAACGGCGCAATGCTTTTTGATACAAAAAAAATGAAAGCGCTTTACGAGCTTGAAATTGGCAGACCAGGAAGCTCTTTCGCTTTTGAAATAGCAAAAAATATTGGTTTACCTCAAACAATTTTAGATAAAGCCGAAAAAAAATTAGGAAAAGACCATATCGATTTTGATAAACTTTTAAAAGAAATTGATAGCGAAAGAAGAAGTTTAAATAATTTAAACAAAAGACTTTCGCAAAAAGAAAAACATCTTGAAGAAAGCTTGAAAAAATATGAAAACGAAACAGAACTTACTTTAAAAAAGCGTAAAGAAATTATTAGCGAAGCAAAACAAAATGCCGATAAAATATTATCTGATATTAATAAAACTGTTGAAAAAACAATATTTGAAATTAAAAAGAGTAATGCCGAAAAAGAAAAAACAAAAGAAAGCAGAAAAAAAATAGAAGAAATTAAAGACAAAACACAAAAAAGACTCGAAAACGAAAGCAATTTTTTATCGGCGAAAGTAAAAAAAATAAAAAACAAAGCAAAAGTTAAACAAGAAGAACAATCTGATAATCAAACAATTAAAGAAAAAATTAATATTGGTGATAAAGTAAAATTTAACGATAGCGATTCCATTGCAGAAGTTTTAGAAATTAAGGATCAAAAACTTCTTCTTTCTTTAGGAAACATGCAAATGTATATAGAAAGCTCAAAAGTTACTAAAATTAGCAATAAACAGTTTAAAAATCTGTCAACAAACAAACCTAATACAAATGAATTTTCCGGTTGGGATGTTAGTAAAGTTAAAAACACATTTTCGCATAGTGTTGATATCAGAGGGAAAAGAGCAGACGAAGCAATGCAAATTATCTCAAAATATATCGATCAGGCAATTATGGTTGCAGCACATGAAGTTAAAATCCTTCATGGCAAAGGAAATGGAACACTTAGACTTATAATTCGAGAATATCTTTCAACTATTGATATAGTAAAATCATATCAAGATGAAAAAGTAGAATTTGGCGGAAGCGGAATTACAGTTGTTCAATTTGCATATTAAACTATTAAATATCAACAATTTAACTTTAAAATTAAATTACAGTTCTCCGTTTAAATTCAGATAAAATAATTGAAGTTGCAATTGAAACATTTAAAGATTCTGAACCAATTTCTTCAGTATAAAATTTAGGAATAAATAGCCTTTTACTTATAAATTTCTCAAGCTCTTCCGATATTCCATTTCCTTCATTTCCCATCAAAATAATTCCTTTATTTTTTAAATCGGCTTTATATACAGATTCACCGTCTAAAAAACTTCCATGTATTTTAAAATCCTGATTATCAATAAGTTTGCTAAACAATTCTTTCAAATCTAAATAATGAACATTAACTTTTCCAATTGCTCCCATTGTTGCTTGCACAACTTTTGGATTAAAAACATCAACACAATCTTTTGAACAATAAATATTTTTTACTCCAAACCAATCTGCAGTTCGTATAATTGTTCCCAAATTTCCCGGATCTTGAATAGTATCAAGTGCAATTGAAATTTCATTTGTAATAAGCTCAAAATCAACAAATAAGCTAGGAATTTCAATCAAAGCAATAACTTTAGAAGAATTCTTCAAAAAACTCACTTTATCCAAATCAGATTGAGAAACTTCAATTAATTCAAAATCTTCTTTTGCATTAAAAACATTAAAATATTCATGAGTATAATATACAGTCTTTATTTTAAGAGAAGAATTTACCAAATCATTCACAATTTTATAACCTTCTGCCACAAATAAAGCATTTTCATCTCTGAATTTTTTTAGCTTTAATGAGTTAATAAACTTAATCTGTGCTTTACTAATCATATTAGAATATCATTTATATTAAAAATCATTTTGCAATGATTTAAGAATTTCTTTGTAAGTTTGTATTTAGCAAAATTAAAATAAATACTAACATTAAAACAATCTAAACTATGGTACTTGATAATATAAAACCCGGAATCGTTACTGGTTCTGATGTTCAAAAGATTTTTAAAATTGCAAAAGATAATAATTTTGCAATACCAGCAGTTAATATTATTGGCTCACATTCAGCAAATGCAGTTTTAGAAGCAGCAAAAGAAGCAAACTCTCCTGTAATAGTACAGCTTTCAAACGGCGGAGCTCAATTTTATGCAGGAAAAAGCTTACCAAACGATAAGCAGCAAGCATCAATAATAGGTGGAATTGCCGCTGCAAAACACATCGATACAGTTGCTAAAGCTTATGGCGTTGCTGTTATTTTACATACAGATCATGCTGCACGTAAATTATTACCTTGGATTGACGGTTTACTTGATGCCGGCGAAGAACATTATAAAAAATACGGAAAACCTCTGTTCAGCTCTCATATGCTTGATTTATCGGAAGAGCCTTTAAATGAAAATTTAAGCACTTGCGAAAAATATTTAGAGCGAATGAGTAAAATTGATATGACTCTGGAAATTGAACTTGGCGTTACAGGTGGCGAAGAAGACGGAGTTGACAATTCCGAATTAGATAATTCAATGCTTTATACACAACCCGAAGAAGTTTCTGAAGCTTATGAAAGACTTTCAAAAATCAGCAAAAATTTTACAATTGCAGCTTCATTTGGTAATGTTCACGGAGTTTATAAACCAGGAAATGTTAAATTAACACCAAAAATATTAAAAAATTCTCAGGAATACATTCAGAAGAAATTTAATACTGAATTTAATCCCGTAAATTTTGTTTTTCATGGTGGTTCAGGCTCTACAAGAGATGAAATTAGAGAAGCAGTTACATACGGAGTTATTAAAATGAATATCGACACCGATACTCAATGGGCTTTTTGGGATGGAGTTAGAATTTACGAAAAAAATAATCACGATTACCTTCAAGCTCAAATCGGAAACCCTGAAGGTGACGATAAACCTAACAAAAAAATATACGATCCTAGGGCTTGGACTCGTGAAGGCGAAAAATCTGTTGTTGCAAGATTAAAAATTGCTTTCGAAGATTTAAATGCATTAAATAAAAACTAATCTGTCATAAAAAAATAGTTTTATCTTAATATTATTAATTTGATAAAACTATTTTTTTTATGTTTGCATGATTTTTAAAATTCAACAAAAAAATTAGTCGTTTTTGAATTAAAATAATTTAAGATAATTAATTATTAATCAATATTTTAAACAAAAAAATATATTTTCATTTAAACAAACAGTCAGAATATAATAAATAAAACTATGGGTTGGTTTAACAGATTAAACAAAGGAATAAACACCGATACAAAAGACAAAAAAGTTACAAAAGAAGGTTTATGGTACAAATGTCCTGAGTGTAAAAAAATAGCTCCAATGGAAGAACATGTTTTAAACTTGAAAGTTTGCGACTGCGGTTATCATGATAGAATGAATACACTTGAGTATTTTAATTTGCTATTCGATAATAACGAATTTAAAGAATTGGACCCTGATTTAAGATCAGATAATCCGTTGAACTTTGTTGACAAAAAAAAATATGACGACCGTTTAAGAGATACTGAAAAAAAAACAGGCTTAAAAGATGCCATTACAACAGCTCATGGAAAAATTGACAATCATGATATAGTTATTGCCTCAATGAATTTCGAATTTATTGGTGGCTCAATGGGCTCTGTAGTTGGCGAAAAAATTGCCAGAGCTATTGATTACAGTATTGAAAATAGATTTCCATTCATGATAATTTCAAAATCAGGTGGAGCAAGAATGATGGAAGCAGCATTTTCTTTAATGCAAATGGCTAAAACATCAGCTAAATTAAATCAACTTTCTGATGCAAAATTACCATACATTTCTTTAATGCTTGATCCAACAACAGGCGGAGTAACAGCATCTTATGCAATGCTTGGTGATATTAATATTGCAGAACCCGGCGCATTAATCGGATTTGCAGGTCCACGTGTTATCAGAGAAACTATTGGCAGAGATTTACCGGAAGGTTTCCAGCGTGCAGAATTTTTACTTGAACACGGATTTTTAGATTATATTGTAAACCGCAAAAATCTTAAAACCACTCTGGCAAAACAATTAAAATTATTTGCAAACTAATATTTTAAAAACCTTAACTAAACCTATTTATGATTAAATTAAGCTTTTCTATTTTACTAGTATTTTCATCAATTATTTTAAATGCCCAAAATTTAACCGACTCAATCACACAAAAAGAAAAGATTGCCAAAACTAAAAAAAATAACCTTAATATTGATATAAAACTATCTAATTTAACACTAGAAATACAAGACGGTTTTGCAAAAGTTATTGTAAAAAATGGCAAAAAACCTTATACGTATAAATGGTCAAATAGAAATACTGATTTAAAAAGTAATACTTCAAGTAGTTTAGCAGAAGGAAGTGAATATCAGGTTACTGTAACAGATTCTGACAATAATTCTATTACAAAAAGTTTTACCGTTCCTGCAGAATCTGCAGATGAAAAAATTAATGCATTTTTTGCACCTATAGTTAACATTATGTCGAAAATAGTTTTGGCAGATATTTTTGCAGAACTAAATTTATACGATCCAACAATACATGATGATAACGGCAATATCATACATTTTCCAAATGGCGACCCAAGAGCAATGAGCATACCTTTTGTTGTAGTTTGGCTTGTAATTGGCGCCATTTTCTTTACTGTAAAAATGGGTTTTGTTAATTTCAGAGGCTTTAAACATTCTATTCAACTTATAAAAGGGAAATACGACAATCCAAACGATAAAGGTGAAGTTTCTCATTTTCAAGCACTTGCCACTGCGTTATCAGCAACAGTTGGACTAGGAAATATAGCAGGAGTTGCTATTGCTATAACCGTTGGTGGTCCGGGCGCAACTTTTTGGATGGTTATAGCAGGTTTATTAGGAATGTCGTCAAAATTTACTGAAGTTACACTTGGTGTAAAATACAGAAATATCGATAAAGAGGGTGTTGTTTCCGGTGGCCCGATGTTTTACCTTGAGAAAGGATTAAAAAAGAGAAATCTAGGAGTCCTAGGCAAAGTATTAGCAGTAATTTTTGCAATTCTGGTAATTGGAGGTTCACTAGGTGGTGGAAATATGTTTCAATCAAACCAGGCTTTTGCACAACTATCTTCAAATATTCCTTTAATTAAACCATATGGTGCTTATTTCGGAATTATTCTGGCATTTCTTGTAGGTATTGTTATTATTGGCGGAATAAAAAGTATTGCAAAAGTTACTGAGAAAATAGTTCCTTTTATGGCTATTTTATATGTAGGAACTGCATTAGTAATAATTATCATGAATATTCATCGTACTCACGAAGCCTTTTTATTAATATTTAATGGTGCTTTTGCACCTGATGCTATTAAAGGCGGTATTATTGGCGTTTTAATTATTGGTTTTCAAAGAGCTTCTTTTTCGAACGAAGCAGGAGTCGGTTCAGCTTCAATCGCTCACTCTGCAGTAAAAACGGACGAGCCAATAAGCGAAGGCATAGTTGCTCTCTTAGAACCTTTTATTGATACTGTAGTAATATGCACAATGACAGCTCTTGTTATAATATTTACCGGCTTTTATGAAGCAGACATGGCTGCCGGATTAAATGGAGCTGAATTAACATCAAAAGCTTTTGAATCTGTTTTTTCATGGTTTCCTTATTTATTGACCTTTGCAATATTCCTATTTGCTTTTTCAACAATGATTTCGTGGTCTTATTACGGTTTAAACGGATTTAAATTTCTTTTTGGCCGTTTTATTAAAAATAAAAAAACCATAGCAAATATTTATTTTGCAATATTTCTGATTTTTATAATTATTGGTTCTTCTTCAAGTTTAGGTGCTGTTCTTGATTTTTCAGATATGGCTATTTTAAGCATGGCTTTTCCAAATATCTTAGGATTATTAATTCTTTCGGGTGAAGTTAGAAAAGATATGAAATCATATTTTAAAAGAATAAAATCAGGAGAAATAATAAAATTTAAATAACCTTATAATCAAAGCTCTATAAAATTAATATGAAAGAGCAAATTAAAAATTTTTTATACTTTTCTAAAAGTGAAAAAAACGGAATCATTGTTTTAATTGCATTAATTATTATTCTGTTTTTTTCGCATCAGATTTATTCTGCTTTTTTTAGAACAAAAGATAATTTTAAAAGTAGCTTTAATCAAGAAATTAAAGATTTTAAATCATCTCTTGTAAAATCAGAAAATCCTCAATACACTAACCGGCTAGATAATTACATTATCGAAAGATATGACACAATTGAGTTATTTTACTTCAATCCAAATATTTGCAGCAATCAAAACTTTAAGAAATTAGGCCTAACTGATAAACAAATATCAACTATCCAAAATTATATAAAAAAAGGTGGAAAGTTTATTGAAAAAAGTGACTTCCAAAAAATTTATGGTATAAGAAATCAGCAATATTTAATTCTAAAACCATATATACTCCTTCCTGAATATAATAACAACAAAAATGAATACAACTCAGATAATTACTCCCAAAATGCTGAAAATAAATCACATAACAAAGATTCTCTATTCTTTTTCGATCCTAATAATACAAAAAAAGAAAAATGGACTTTACTCGGATTTAATGATAAACAAATTAGTATAATTGAAAATTATATAAATAAAGGCGGCAAATTCAATCAAAAAACAGATTTAAAAAAAATATATTCAATTTCTGAAGAACAATATTCTAAAGTTGAACCATATATAGATATTACTAAAGAAAACACAAATGAAATTTCTGAAAATTTATTTATTATTGAATTAAATACTGCAACTTTTGAAGATTTAATAAAAATTAAAGGAATAGGAAATTATTTCGCAAACTCTATTATCAGATATAGAGAAAAGCTTGGAGGTTTTATTAATAAAAACCAACTGCTTGAAATACAGAACTTTGACAAAGAGAAATTGAGCATTATATCAAATCAAATTACAATTGATAATTCAAAAATAAAACTAATACGGATTAACTTTACAGAAATTAAAGAATTAGTCGCTCACCCCTACTTAAATTATTATCAGTCAAAAGAAATTGTAAACTATAGAAACACTAATGGTGCTTATACTAACAAAAAACAACTTTTTGACAACAAAATATTATTAAAATATACTTATCAAAAAATTGAAAAATATCTTACAATAGATTAAAAATAGCTTCTAGAAAAAAAATACATAATTCCAAAATTAACTTATCTAAAAACATAAATATATATATCCATATTTTTTTGGAAATCTGAGAATATTTGTCTAAAATTACATAAAAAAAATAAAAATGGATTTTAAATTAACACCTGAACAAGAACTCATTAAACAAACCGTAAGAGAATTTGCTGAAAGAGAAGTAAAACCAATAGCAAAAGAATTAGATGAAAAAGGGGAATTTTCTGTTAAACTAACTAAAAGAATGGGCCAACTAGGCCTATTAGGAATGTACCTTCCAGAAAAATACGGAGGACAAGGACTTGATACTCTTTCGTATATAATTGCTGTTGAGGAACTTGCTAGAATTGATAGTTCTCAAGCTGCAACTTTAGCTGCTCACAATTCGCTTGGTATCGGACCAATTTATTATTACGGAACAGAAGAACAAAAATTAAAATATTTACCAAAACTATGCACCGGCGAAGCACTTTGGGCTTTTGGACTTACAGAACCTGATGCCGGTTCAGACTCGAGAGGCACTAAAACAAAAGCTTCACTTGAAAATAATGAATGGACAATAAACGGCTCTAAAATATTTATTACAAATGGTTCATCTGAATTAGCTGCAGGTGTTACAGTTCAAGCTATTACAAAAACAGAAGCTGACAAAAAAGAATTTACTACAATAATTGTTGAAAAAGGAACACCAGGCTTTAAATCTACAGTAATGCATGGAAAAATGATGTGGCGTGCATCAGATACTTCTGAATTATATTTTGATAATTGTAAAGTTCCACAAAAAAATTTATTAGGAGAAATTGGAGACGGCTCAAAAATAATGCTTAGCACACTTGATAATGGAAGATTATCAATTGGTGCAATGGGACTTGGCTTAGCTCAAGGCGCATATGAAATGGCACTCAAATACTCCAAAGAAAGGAAACAATTTGGCAAACCAATTAGTCATTTTCAAGTTATTGCTTTCAAACTAGTAGATATGGCTCTTAAAATTGAATTGGCAAGAAATTTATTGTATAAAGCTTGCTGGTTAAAAGACAATAATAAATCATTCTCAAAAGAAGCTGCAATGGCAAAGCTTTACTGCTCAGAAATTGCAAAAGAAGTAGCAGATGAAGCTGTACAGATACACGGTGGATATGGACTAATGAAAGATTATGATATTGAAAGATTCTACAGGGACCAAAGATTATTACAAATTGGCGAAGGAACATCTGAAATACAAAAACTTGTTATTTCAAGACAAATTTTAAGCGAATAACCTTTTTATTAAAAAACCCATAAAATCTTCATAAATAAAGCTTTTATGGAATAAATAAATCTTTTTTTTTGAAATAAAAAATTATTTATCCGAAAAAAATTTGATTTTAATTTACAAATTCATAATTTTGCAGCCTTAAAAAACTGAATTCTAATTTTTAATTTATAAAATATGATAATTATTCCAATCAAAGAAGGTGAAAATATTGAAAGAGCTCTTAAAAAATTTAAAAGAAAGTTTGAAAAAACTGGTACAATTAGAGAACTTAGATCCAGACAGGCTTATATAAAACCTTCAATAAAAAACAGAGAATTAATGCAACACGCCAAATACATCCAGCAATTACAAGATGAATCTGATAATGCTTAAAAATACTTAGTGTTTTTTTTGCATTTTACAAAGTAATTTTATACTTTTAGATATAAGATTACTTTGTAAATATTATTAATTTCGCTTAACACAAAAACTTTATTGAAAGTTAAGCAAATCTATCAGATTAGAGCTAAATATGCACATAGATACCTTTTTTAAATATCTTAAATTTGAAAAAAGATATTCCCAAAATACTATTCGTGCATATTCCGATGATTTAAATCAATTTGTACAATTTATTCAAAATAACACGGAAAATTTTATCAATAATCAAATTATTGATAACCATGTGATTATAAGAAGTTGGCTAATTTTTCTTTTTAAATCTAACCATTCTGCTACAACCATTAGACGAAAAATATCCAGTTTAAGAAAATATTATAAATTTTTAATGCAAAATAATTTTATCAATAAAAACCCTCTTGATAAAATCATTAGCCCTAAAACTAATAAAAACATACCTAATTTTATTAAAACAGAAGAAATACAGAACCTTTTCGAAATTATAGAATTTAAAAATAATTTACAAGGCGCAAGAGATAGAGCAATTTTAGAAATCTTATATAATACTGGTATAAGACTATCAGAACTAATAAACCTTAAAAACACAGATATTTATTTCAGTTCAAACACAATCAAAGTAGTAGGAAAAAGAAACAAAGAAAGAATAATTCCTTATTCTGAAAGTTTAAATGAATCTATCACTAAATATATCATAAAAAAAGAAGAAAATAGTTTTAGTTCAGATTTTTTTATACTAACAAATAAAGGTCAAAAATCATATCCAAAATTAATATACAGAGTAGTAACAAAATATTTAAGCCGAATAACAACTAGCGAAAATAAAAATCCGCACATATTAAGACATACTTATGCCACTCACTTATTAAATAATGGTGCAGATTTGAACGCTGTAAAAGAATTACTAGGTCACGCAAATTTATCAGCAACACAAATATATACACACAACACCTTTAAAAAAATTAACAAAATTTATAAACTTGCTCATCCAAGAGCATAAAATTAGGAGGTAAACGTATGAACATAATTATTACATCAATACATTTCACAGCTGACAGCAAACTAGAAAAATTGTTGGAAAATAAAATTTCTAAACTTTCTCAATTTCATGATTCAATAATAACAGCAAATGTGTACCTTAAAATTGAAAAAAACCAAGATTCAGATAATAAAATTACAGAAATAAAATTAGATATTCCAGGCTCAGAACTTTTTGCAAAAAAACAAAGCAACAGCTTTGAAAAAGCAGCAGATTCGACAATAGAAGCTTTAAAAAAACAACTTTTAAAAGTTAAAGAAAAGCAAAAAAAATAAAAAAAAATAAAAAATAAAAAAAAATAAAAAAAAATTTTGGGATATTGCATAATTATTCTACATTTGCAAACCGAAAATCAAGGATGTTTTAAAGGTTCTTAAGATAATATTGCCGGTGTAGCTCAGTTGGCCAGAGCAGCTGATTTGTAATCAGCTGGTCGGGGGTTCGAATCCCTCCATCGGCTCTTATATCGAAAATGTTGTGTGTGTTAGGGGGGATTCCAGAGCGGTCAAATGGGGCAGACTGTAAATCTGTTGGCTACGCCTTCGGAGGTTCGAATCCTCCTCCCCCCACCAAAAAAAATAAAGCGGGAATAGCTCAGTTGGTAGAGCGTCAGCCTTCCAAGCTGAAGGTCGCGGGTTCGAGCCTCGTTTCCCGCTCTTTTTTTGGCCGATGTAGCTCAGGGGTAGAGCGTTTCCTTGGTAAGGAAGAGGTCATGGGTTCAATTCCCATCATTGGCTCGTTTAGTTAAAATAATAAAAATTCATAATCAAGAAGTAACTACAAATATTTAAAAATCATGGCTAAAGAAAAATTTGACAGGTCGAAACCTCATGTTAATATTGGTACAATTGGTCACGTTGACCACGGAAAAACTACACTTACCGCTGCTATAACTTCTGTTTTAGCAAAAAAAGGTTTTTGTGAGATTAAATCTTTTGATTCAATTGATAATGCCCCTGAAGAAAAAGAAAGAGGTATTACAATTAATACTGCTCACGTTGAGTATTCAACTGAAAACCGCCATTATGCACACGTTGATTGTCCTGGTCACGCTGACTATGTGAAAAATATGGTTACTGGTGCTGCTCAAATGGACGGAGCTATTATAGTTGTTGCAGGAACAGATGGTCCTATGCCTCAAACTAGAGAACACATACTACTTGCAAGACAGGTAAATGTACCTAAGTTAGTTGTATTTATCAACAAAGTTGATATGGTTGATGACGATGAACTTTTAGAACTTGTTGAAATGGAAGTTAGAGAGTTATTAGATTTCTATGAGTTCGAAGGTGATGACACTCCTGTTATTTTAGGTTCTGCTCTTGGAGCACTTAATGGTGAAGCAAAATGGGAAGAAAAAATATTGGAACTTATGGCTGCAGTTGATAGCTGGATTCCTATTCCTCCTAGAGATACTGAAAAACCATTCCTAATGCCTGTTGAAGATGTTTTCTCAATAACTGGTAGAGGTACTGTTGCAACTGGAAGAATTGAAACTGGATTAATTCACACTGGTGATCCTGTTCAAATTATTGGTTTAGGAGCTGAAAAAATGAAATCAGTTGTTACTGGAGTTGAAATGTTCCGTAAAATTCTTGATGATGGTCAAGCTGGTGATAACGTTGGTCTTCTTTTAAGAGGTGTTGAAAAAGAAGCAATTAAAAGAGGAATGGTAATAGCTAAGCCTGATTCAGTTCAACCTCATACAAAATTTAAAGCTGAGATTTATGTGTTGAAAAAAGAAGAAGGTGGACGTCATACTCCATTCCATAATAAATACAGACCACAGTTTTATTTAAGAACTCTTGATGTTACTGGTGAGATTTTTCTTCCAGAGGGAGTTGAAATGGTAATGCCTGGTGATAATGTAACAATTACTGTTGAATTAATTACACCTGTTGCAATGACTCAAGGTTTAAGATTTGCAATTCGTGAAGGTGGTAGAACAGTTGGTGCAGGACAGGTTATCGAAATTGTAGCATAATTTTAACCACCACATATAATTTAAATTAAAGATTCGATAGTAATTTTTTATTGTCGAATCTAATTTTAGTTATACGGGTGTAGCTCAGTTGGTAGAGCACTGGTCTCCAAAACCAGGTGTCGGGCGTTCGAGTCGCTCCTCCCGTGCATTAAATATTTTTTTTATGAAAATGAAATCTTATATTGTAGAATCTTATAAAGAGCTAACACAAAAAGTATCATGGCCAACATGGCCAGAACTTCAAAGTAGTTCTATTGTTGTTATGGTTGCATCTTTGATTATTGCAATTCTAATATATCTTATGGATTCTTCATTCAGCAATGTAATGTCACTCATTTATGGTATGTTTTACTAAGAGAGGATTTAAAAATGGCTGGAATAGAAAGAAAATGGTATGTTGTCAGAGCTATTGGTGGTAAAGAAAAAAAAGTAAAAGAAACAATAGAAAGCGAAATTGCCAGTTTAAACCTTCAAGAATACGTTTCTCAGGTTTTAATACCTATGGAGAAAGTATATCAAATACGAAACGGTAAAAAAATCAGTAAAGAAAGAAGTTTTTATCCAGGATATGTATTAATTGAAGCATCACTAGAAGGTGAAATACCTCATATTATTAAAAACATTACAAATGTAATTGGATTTTTAGGCACTGAAAAAGGCGGCAATCCTGTTCCATTAAGACAAAGTGAAGTAAACAGAATTCTTGGTAAAGTTGATGAATTAGCAACAAGTGACGAAGAAATTAATGCACCATATTTCATTGGTGAAGCTGTTAAGGTAATTGATGGACCATTCAATGGATTTAATGGCATAATTGATGAAGTAAATGATGAAAAGAAAAAGCTGAAAGTAATGGTTAAAATATTTGGTCGAAAGACTCCAATTGAACTAAGCTTTTTACAAGTAACAAAAGAATAAATTAGAATATAAGTCTTTTTGGATAGTTATGAATGATTTATAGTTGAATGCTTCCTATATAACTATCAAATTTTATATAATAGAAATTTAATTGAAATGGCAAAAGAAGTCGCAGGATTAATAAAGTTACAAATTAAAGGAGGAGCAGCAAACCCTTCACCACCAGTAGGACCTGCATTAGGATCAAAAGGGGTGAATATTATGGAGTTCTGCAAACAATTCAATGCAAGAACCCAAGATAAAGCAGGGAAAATAATACCAGTTGTAATAACTGTTTATGCTGATAAATCTTTTGATTTTGTTACAAAAACACCTCCTGTAGCTGTTCAGCTTTTAGAGCTTGCAAAATTAAAATCAGGATCAGCGGAACCTAACAGAATAAAAGTAGCCAAAGTTACTTGGGATCAGGTTAAGCTAATTGCTGAAGATAAAATGGCAGACTTAAATGCGTTTAAACTTGAATCAGCAATGAAAATGGTTGCAGGAACAGCAAGGAGCATGGGAATTACATTAAGTGGGAAATTTCCTGAAGGTATTAATTAATGATTAATTTATAAAAATGGCTAAGCTTACTAAAAATAAGAAACTGGCTTTAGAAAAAATCGAGATAGGAAAAGAATATTCGCTAACAGCGGCATCAAATCTTGTAAAAGAAATTACAACTACAAAATTTGATGCTTCAGTAGATCTTAACATTCGTTTAGGTGTTGATCCACGAAAAGCTAACCAAATGGTTAGAGGCGTTGTTACTTTACCTCATGGAACCGGAAAAGATACAAAAGTTCTGGTTTTGTGTACACCCGATAAAGAAGAAGAAGCCAAAGAAGCAGGGGCTGATTATGTTGGCCTTGATGAATACATCCAAAAAATTAAAGACGGATGGACTGATGTTGATGTAGTTATTACTATGCCATCAGTAATGGCTAAGGTTGGTCAGTTAGGTAAAGTATTAGGTCCAAGAGGTTTAATGCCTAACCCAAAAAGTGGAACTGTTACAATGGATATTGGAAATGCAGTTAAAGAAGTGAAACAAGGTAAAATCGACTTTAAAGTTGATAAATATGGTATTGTTCACTCTTCTATTGGAAAAGTTTCATTTAGTGCTGATAAAATCGTTGATAATGCCCGCGAATTTTTACAAACTATTTTAAAATTAAAACCTACTGCAGCAAAAGGTACTTATATGAAAAGTATATACATGTCAAGCACCATGAGTTATGGAATTCATGTTGATACTAAATCAATAGGTGAATAATTTTAATTTAAATCAGATAGTATAATTATGAAACGGGAAGATAAAGGCAATTTAGTCAAAAATTTAACGGAGCTAATCAATGCTTCAAATCACTTTTATCTAACAGATATTTCTGATTTGAACGCTTTAGATACAAGCCAACTAAGGAGAGCTTGCTTTAAGAAAGATTTAAAGCTTCAAGTAGTTAAAAATACAATATTGAAAAGAGCTTTAGAAGCATCTGATAAAAATGTTGAGGAGCTTTATTCAGAACTTGTAAACTCAAGTTCAATAATTTTTAGCGAACAAGGTAGTGAACCCGCTAAATTGATTAAAGAATTTAGAAAAAAGCACAAAAAGCCAATTTTAAAAGCGGCTTATGTTGAAGAATCAGTATATATTGGTGATAATCAATTAGATATATTAGCTAGCATTAAGACTAAAAATGAGCTTATAGCAGATGTTATCGCATTATTACAATCACCTCTTAAAAATGTTGTTTCTTCATTACAATCAGGAAGTAATATCCTGACAGGAGTATTAACAACTCTATCAAACAAAGAATAATAATTTATAAATTTAATTAAATAGGTAGAAAAATGGCAGATTTAAAAGCGTTTGCAGAACAATTAGTTAACCTAACAGTAAAAGAAGTTAATGAATTAGCTGGAATTCTTAAAGAAGAATATGGTATTGAGCCAGCAGCTGCTGCTGTAGCTGTAGCAGGTCCTGGTGCTAGTGATGCAGGAAACGAAGTTGTTGAAAAGAGTCAATTTGATGTAATTTTAACTTCTGCAGGTCAAGCAAAACTTCAAATTGTGAAATTAGTTAAAGAATTAGCAGGAGTATCATTAAAAGAAGCGAAAGAAATCGTTGATGCTGCACCTAAAGCAATAAAAGAAGCTGTTTCTAAAGAAGAAGCTGAGTCATTAAAATCTCAATTAGAAGAAGCAGGAGCAGAAGTTGAACTTAAATAATATATTTTCCTTTATTTGTAAGGTTTTGGGTTTGGCATCCTTTATTCAAGGATGCTAAGCCTTTTGTTGTTATTCATCAGTTCAATTAATTTTTTCAAATAGATGTCGAATAAAAGAATTAGTTTCGCCAAAACTAAAAATCAGTTAGATTATCCTGATTTTTTAGAAATTCAGTTGAAATCTTTTAAAGATTTTTTTCAACTTGATACAACACCCGAAAAAAGAAAACAAGAAGGACTATTTAAAGTCTTTAGCGAAAACTTTCCCATTACAGATACAAGGAATAATTTCGTTTTAGAATTTTTAGACTACTATGTCGATCCACCTCGTTATACAATTGAAGAATGTCTTGAAAGAGGTTTGACTTTTAGTATCCCTCTTAAAGCAAAATTGAAATTATATTGCACTGATCCCGAACACGAAGATTTCGAGACAATAGTTCAGGATGTTTATCTTGGAACTGTACCATACATGACACCTAGAGGAACTTTTGTTATTAATGGTGCTGAAAGAGTTATTGTTTCTCAATTACACAGATCGCCTGGTGTATTTTTTGGGCAAAGTCTCCATGCAAATGGGACAAAACTTTATTCTGCTAGAATAATTCCTTTTAAAGGTTCGTGGATAGAATTTACTACAGACATTAATAATGTCATGTATGCCTATATTGATAGGAAAAAGAAATTACCTGTTACAACTCTGCTTAGAGCTATTGGTTATGAAAGCGATAAAGATATTCTTGAAATATTCGATTTAGCTGACGAAATCAAAGTTTCTAAAGCTACACTTAAAAAAATTGTTGGTCGAAAACTTGCTGCCAGAGTTTTAAAAACTTGGGTAGAAGATTTTGTAGATGAAGATACTGGTGAAGTTGTTTCTATTGAAAGAAACGAAATTGTTATCGATAGAGAAACAATTATTGAAGAAAGCCATCTTGAAGAAATTGTTGATTCAGGTGCAGACAATATACTTCTTCACAAAGAAAATATTAGTCTCTCTGATTATGCAATAATATATAATACACTTCAAAGAGACCCTTGTAACTCAGAAAAAGAAGCAGTACTTCACATATATAGACAATTAAGAAATTCAGAACCACCTGATGAAGCTACTGCAAGAGATGTTATTGACAAATTATTTTTCTCTGATAAAAGATATGATCTTGGTGAAGTAGGAAGATACAGAATTAACAAAAAATTAGAAATCAATACATCAATTGACATAAAAGTTTTAACTAAAGAAGATATAACTGAAATCATTAAATATCTGATTAAACTTATTAATGCCAAAACAGATGTTGATGATATTGACCACTTAAGCAATAGAAGAGTTAGAACTGTTGGAGAACAATTGTATAACCAATTTGGTGTTGGTTTAGCTAGAATGTCTCGTACTATAAGAGAAAGAATGAATGTTAGAGACAATGAAGTTTTTACTCCAATTGACTTGATAAATTCGAAAACTCTTTCTTCTGTAATAAATTCTTTCTTTGGCACAAACCAACTTTCTCAATTTATGGATCAAACCAATCCATTGGCCGAAATGACACACAAAAGACGTATGTCAGCTCTAGGTCCTGGTGGTTTATCAAGAGAAAGAGCAGGTTTTGAAGTTAGAGATGTACACTATACACACTATGGTAGATTATGCCCAATTGAAACTCCTGAGGGTCCAAATATTGGTCTTATTTCTTCGCTTTGTGTTTATGCAAAAATTAATAACTTAGGCTTTATAGAAACACCATACAGAACTGTAAAAACAGGAATTGTAGATCTAAGTGAAACAGGAATTGTATATTTAAGTGCAGAAGAAGAAGAAGCAAAAACTATCGCACAAGCAAATGCAAAGATCAACGAAGACGGAAGCTTTGTTAACGAAAAAGTAAAATCAAGATACGAAGCCGACTATCCATTAATTGAAAATCAAAAAGTTGATTTAATGGACGTTGCTCCAAATCAAATTGCTTCAATAGCAGCATCTTTAATACCATTTCTTGAGCATGACGATGCAAACCGTGCACTAATGGGCTCAAACATGATGCGTCAAGCGGTACCACTAATGATACCCGAAGCTCCTATTGTAGGAACAGGTTTGGAAAGCACATTAGTAAAAGACTCTAGAGTTCATACTGTTGCTGAAGGAGAAGGTATAGTTGAATATGTTGATGCCGAAGAAATTGTTATTAGATATGTTAGAACTGAGGAAGATAAATTTGTAAGTTTTGATGAAGATTTAAAAAGATATAGATTACCTAAATTTAAAAAAACAAATCAAAACTCTAGTATAACTTTAAAACCAACGGTAACAAAAGGTGAAAAAGTTACAGAAGGACAAATTTTAAGTGAAGGTTATGGAACACAAGGTGGTGAGCTTGCTTTAGGTAGAAACTTAAAAGTAGCATTTATGCCATGGAAAGGCTATAACTTTGAAGATGCAATTGTAATTTCTGAAAATGTTGTCAAAAATGATGTTTTCACTTCTATACATATTGATGAGCATATCTTAGAAGTAAGAGATACAAAACGTGGATTAGAAGAACTTACTTCAGATATACCAAATGTAAGTGAAGATGCCACAAAAAATCTTGATGAAAATGGGATGATAAGAATTGGTGCAGATGTAAGACCTGGCGACATACTTATTGGTAAAATTACTCCAAAAGGAGAATCAGACCCGTCACCTGAAGAAAAATTATTAAGAGCAATTTTTGGAGATAAAGCTGGCGATGTTAAAGATGCTTCTTTAAAAGCATCACCATCACTATTTGGAACAGTAATTGATAAAAAATTATTTTCTAGAGCAATAAAAGATAGAAAATCTAAAAATTCAGACAAGCCTTTAATTGATAAACTAGATAAAGAGCAAGAAAGGGCAATAGAAGAATTAAGATCTAGATTAACAGATAAGCTTTTTATTGTTGTAAATGGTAAAACCTCACAAGGTGTAAAAGATTATTACGGAACAGAATTAATTGAAAAAGGGAGTAAATTCACTCTTAAAATGCTTCAAGATATTGACTTTATACATGTTAATTCAAATAAATGGCTAACAGATAAGGTTAAAAACGAAGTTATAAAAAACCTGCTGCATAATTATGTAGTAAAACACAAAGAAATAGAAGCTAAATATAGACGTAAAAAATATAATATCTTAATTGGTGATGAATTGCCAATTGGTATTGTACAATTAGCTAAAGTTTATATTGCACAAAAACGTAAAGTTAAAGTCGGTGATAAAATGGCAGGTCGCCATGGAAACAAAGGTATTGTTGCAAGAATTGTAAGGCAAGAAGATATGCCTTTTCTTGAAGATGGCTCCCCTGTTGATATTGTACTTAATCCTTTGGGTGTGCCTTCTCGTATGAATCTTGGACAAATCTACGAAACTGTTTTAGGATGGGCAGGAAAAGAATTAGGATTAAAATTCGGCTCACCTATCTTTGATGGTGCAAGCCTTGATGAAATAAACAGCTATACAGATAAAGCCAATGTGCCAAGATATGGAAGAACATATCTATACGATGGTGGAACAGGTGAACGTTTTGATCAACATGCAACAGTAGGTGTAATTTATATGCTAAAATTAGGACACATGGTTGATGACAAAATGCATGCTAGATCAATTGGTCCTTATTCATTAATTACTCAACAGCCATTAGGTGGTAAAGCTCAATTTGGTGGACAAAGATTTGGTGAAATGGAAGTTTGGGCACTTGAAGCATTTGGTGCTGCTAATATACTTCAAGAAATACTTACAGTTAAATCTGATGATGTTATAGGTAGAGCTAAAACTTATGAAGCCATTGTTAAAGGCGAACCTTTACCTTTACCTGGTATACCAGAATCTCTTAATGTATTATTACATGAATTAAGAGGTCTAGGACTAAATATCAAACTAGAGTAATTTATATAAAATAAAATAATGCAAATAAAACTATTTTTGCATTATTTTCTTCATAATTAATTTATACAAAAAATTCAACTATGGCTTTTAGAAGAGATACAAAGATAAAAAGTGATTTTACAAAAATCTCTATTGGTTTATCATCTCCAGAAGTAATTTTAGAACACTCTAGCGGTGAAGTTTTAAAACCGGAAACGATTAATTATAGAACATATAAACCGGAAAGAGACGGATTATTTTGTGAACGTATTTTTGGCCCAGTAAAAGATTACGAGTGCCATTGCGGTAAATATAAAAGAATAAGATATAAAGGAATTGTTTGTGATAGATGCGGGGTTGAAGTAACTGAAAAAAAAGTTAGACGCGAAAGAACCGGACACATTTCGCTTGTAGTTCCTGTTGCTCACATATGGTACTTTAGATCATTACCAAATAAAATTGGGTATTTGCTTGGCTTGCCAACAAAAAAGCTTGACTCAATCATTTATTATGAAAAATATGTTGTTATTCAGCCAGGGTTAAAAGTTGAAGATGGTGTAAAATACCTTGACTTTCTATCTGAAGAAGAGTATATAGATATTTTAGAAAGTTTGCCAAAAGAGAATCAGCTATTAGATGATTCTGACCCAAATAAGTTTATTGCAAAAATGGGTGCAGAAGCACTTTTTGATTTATTATCAAGAGTTGATTTAGACAATTTAATCTATGATTTAAGAGATAAAGCAAGTAAAGAAACATCTCAACAAAGAAAAAATGAAGCCCTAAAAAGACTTCAAGTTGTTAATGCATTCAGAGCTTCTCAAGGCATAAATAAACCTGAATGGATGATTGTTAAGGTTGTTCCAGTTATACCTCCTGAATTAAGACCTCTTGTTCCTCTTGACGGAGGCAGATTTGCAACATCTGACTTGAATGATTTATATCGAAGAGTAATTATAAGAAATAACAGACTTAAAAGATTAATTGAAATCAAAGCACCCGAAATTATTTTAAGAAACGAAAAAAGGATGCTTCAAGAATCTGTAGATTCTTTGTTTGATAATTCAAGAAAATCAAGTGCAGTTAAGACAGAAGCTAACAGACCTTTAAAATCTTTAAGCGATAGTTTAAAAGGTAAACAAGGTAGATTCAGACAAAATCTTTTAGGTAAAAGAGTTGACTATTCTGCCAGATCAGTAATTGTTGTAGGACCAGAACTTCATTTACATGAATGCGGAATTCCAAAAGATATGGCCTCAGAGCTATACAAACCTTTCATTATCAGGAAATTAATAGAAAGAGGTATTGTAAAAACTGTGAAATCGGCAAAAAAAATTGTTGACAGAAAAGATCCTGTAATATGGGATATTCTTGAAAATATATTAAAAGGTCATCCTGTATTATTGAACCGAGCTCCTACTCTACACAGATTAGGTATTCAGGCTTTCCAACCAAAATTAATTGAAGGCAAAGCAATTCAATTACATCCATTAGTCTGTACTGCATTTAATGCGGATTTTGATGGTGACCAGATGGCAGTTCATTTACCTTTAGGTAATGCAGCAATATTAGAAGCTCAAATTTTAATGTTAGCTTCTCATAATATTTTAAATCCTGCAAATGGCGCTCCAATTTCAGTACCTTCTCAGGATATGGTTTTAGGCCTTTATTATATAACTAAATCAAGGGTAAGCACAAAAGAGCATCCTGTAAAAGGCGAAGGATTAGTATTTTATTCACCTGAAGAAGCAATTATAGCATATAATGAGAAAGCTATCGAGCTTCATGCATCAATAAAGGTAAAAGTTGATGTTTTTGAAGATGGAAAAATTGTTAATAAACTTATTGATACATCTTTAGGAAAAGTTTTATTTAATGAAACTGTACCAAAAGGATATGGTTATATTAATGAATTACTTACAAAAAAAGCATTAAGAGATATTATCGGATTAATTCTAAAAAAGAAAGGTACTGCTGCAACTGCTAAATTTTTAGATGATATTAAAGAACTAGGATACAGTATGGCTTTTAAAGGCGGTTTATCTTTTAATCTTGATGATGTAATTATTCCTGATGAAAAAGCTATAATGGTTAAAGAAGGTTATGCACAAGTAGATGAAGTATTGAATAACTATAACATGGGATTCATAACAAATAATGAAAGATATAACCAAATAATTGATATTTGGACGCATACAAATGCAAAATTGACCCAAACATTGATGAATAATCTTTCTGCTGATAATCAAGGATTTAATTCAGTATATATGATGCTTGATTCAGGTGCAAGGGGATCAAAAGAACAAATTAGGCAGTTATCAGGAATGAGAGGCTTGATGGCTAAACCCCAAAAATCAGGTTCTTCAGGTGCTGAAATTATCGAAAACCCAATTTTATCAAACTTTAAAGAAGGTCTTTCTGTTCTTGAATATTTTATTTCGACTCACGGAGCAAGAAAAGGTCTTGCAGATACGGCATTAAAAACAGCTGATGCAGGATATTTAACAAGAAGATTAGTTGATGTAGCTCAGGATGTTATTATTACTCATGATGATTGTGGAACACTAAGAGGATTAGTTGCTTCAACGCTTAAGAAAAATGAGGAGATAGTTGAATCTTTATACGAAAGAATATTAGGTAGAACATCAGTTCACGATATTTATCATCCACTTACAGGAGAACTAATAATAGAAGTTGGTGAGGAATTTACAGAAGAAATTTCACAAATTATTGCAGAATCTCCAATTGAACATGTTGAGATTCGCTCAGTATTAACTTGTGAATCAAAAAAAGGTGTTTGTGCAAAATGTTACGGCCGAAACTTAGCTACAGGAACCATGGTTCAAAATGGCGAAGCAGTAGGTGTAATTGCAGCTCAATCAATTGGTGAACCGGGAACTCAGTTAACATTAAGAACATTCCACGTTGGGGGTACTGCCGGTAATATTGCTTCAGAATCAAATGTTGTTACAAGATTTAATGGTATTGTAGAATTTGAGGAGCTAAGAACTGTAAATACAGATAATCCTGAAGATGACTTTAAAATTGTTATCGGAAGGATGGGCGAACTAAAAATAATTGATAAAAACACAAGAATAATATTATCAACACATTCAATACCTTATGGTTCTAAAATATATATTGAGGAAGGTGCTGAAATAACAAAAGGCACTAAAATATGTGAATGGGATCCATACAATGCTGTAATAATTTCAGAATCTCATGGTCTAGTAGAATATAAACATTTAATTGAAGGTATAACATTTAAATATGAATCTGATGAACAAACAGGTTTGATGGAAATTGTTATTATTGAAACTAAAGACAAGACCAAAAACCCTGAAATTAATATTATTAATGAAGCCGGCGAAATTAAGAATAATTATAATCTTCCAGCAGGAACACACATTGTTGTAAAAGAAGGCGACAAAGTTCAATCTGGTGCAATTATTTCTAAAATACCGAGAAGTTTAGGAAAATCAGGTGATATTACAGGTGGTTTACCAAGAGTAACAGAGCTTTTTGAAGCAAGAAACCCTTCAAATCCGGCTGTTGTATCTGAAATTGACGGTGTAGTTTCATTTGGAAAAATTAAAAGAGGAAATAGAGAAGTAATAGTGACCTCAAAAACAGGAAACGAGAAAAAATATTTAGCACCCCTTTCAAAACAAATTTTGGTACAAGCCAATGATTATATAAAAGCAGGCGTTCCTTTATCTGATGGAGCAATAACTCCTGCAGATATATTAGCTATAAAAGGGCCAACAAAAGTACAAGAATATATCGTAAATGAGGTTCAGGAAGTTTATAGATTACAAGGTGTTAAAATTAATGACAAACACTTCGAGGTAATTGTTAGACAAATGATGAAAAAAGTAATTATTCTTGATGCTGGAGATACAAACTTTTTAGAAAAGCAAGTTGTTGACAAACTGATATTTATGGAAGAAAATGATAATATCTTTGGTAAAAAAGTTGTTGTCGAAGCTGGAGACTCTATGACTTTACATCCAGGTCAACTTGTTTCTTCAAGGAAACTTAGAGATGAAAATTCTTTATTAAAAAGAAAAGATCTTAAACTAGTTGAGGCCAGAGACGCTGTACCAGCAACATCAAGTCAGGTTTTACAAGGTATAACTAAAGCTTCGCTTCAAACAAAAAGTTTCATTTCAGCGGCTTCTTTCCAGGAAACAACAAAAGTACTAAATGAAGCTGCTATCAGTGGAAAGATTGATTATTTAGACGGACTGAAAGAAAATGTTATTGTTGGACATCTTATTCCTGCAGGAACAGGTTTGAAAAAATATAGAGATATAGTTGTAGGTTCGAAAGAAGAGTATAACTCGTTAGTTGGTAATAAAGAAGAATAGAATTTACATATAAATAATTGGAATTATGAACGATTCAAAAAATAAGACTCAAAATCAAATAAATATTGAGTTAAGCGAAGAAGTAGCCCAAGGTACTTATTCAAATTTAGCTGTAATTACGCATTCAAGTAGTGAGTTTATTGTTGATTTTGTAAGAGTGATGCCAGGTGTTCCAAAAGCACAAGTAACATCAAGAATAATATTAACTCCAGAGCATGCAAAAAGATTAATGCTTGCTTTAAAAGATAATATTAACAAATATGAATCTATTCATGGACCAATAAAAAATGTTGAACAATCTGGTGGCGGAATAATGCCACTAAATTTTGGCGGACCAACTGCCGAAGCTTAATAAAATAAAGAGACTGTCACTCAAATATGGCAGTCTCTTTTATTTTAAAACTTTAAACTCAACTCGCCTATTTTTTGATTTTCCTTCATCCGTTTCATTGTCATCAACCGGTTTTGTTTCGCCATATCCTTTAGCAACAAGATTGCTACTTTTACATCCATTTTTAACCAAATATTGCAAAACAGCTTCTGCCCTTTTTTGTGATAATTTCATATTATAATTAGAAGTGCCTGAATTATCAGTATGTCCGGAAATTTCAATTTTCAAATCATGATTTTTCTTAATAAACAGAATTAATCTATTTAATTCGCTATAAGATTCTGCTTTTAGTTTAGATTGATTATGATTGAAAAAAACATTTTTGAGTGGTATAATATGCTGATTATTAATAATTTCAACATAAGATATTAATGTGAAGTTTTGTATGATTTCTGCCTGGTCTTTTTGTTCGGTTAAGTCAATATTGCCAGAAAGCGGATAATAGTTTTTATGTTCGATAAAATAACCGTAATTTTTTCCTTGAGGAAGAATAACCAGAAATTTGCCATCATCTGTTAAATCACTTTCTGAAAACCCCATTATCTTTCCTGTTTTTAAGTCTTCCCATTTAACAGTAGCTTTTACAGGTTCGCCTATTGTGTTTTTTATATTTCCTGATATTAAAACAATTTTATCTGGTTGCATAGAAGTAGGAATTTCCATTTTCTGAATATCAAAATTTTCATCTTTATATGAAGAAAAAAAAGCAAATTGACCATAAGTTGATATTTTATAATCATATTCATCACCATATGAATTTAATTCTTTACCCAAATTAACAGGTTCGGACCATTCTATCCACGAAGTATCATTTAATCTTGTAGATTTAAAAACATCTAAATTACCTAATCCTGCATGACCTTCAGAGCTAAAATACAATGTTTTCATATCTGGATGCAAAAAAGGACTTCTTTCTCCATAAGGTGTGTTTATTTTTTCACCTAAATTAATAGGTTCAGACCAGCCATCTTCGGTTTTTGTTGAGACATAAATATCCAAATTCCCTTTATGACTACCATGAAAGAGTTGACCGAAAACATGATGCTGGCCAATATTATCTTTTCTATCAGAAATAAACAAAATTGCTTTACCGTTGGAACTAAGCATTGCATCTGCCTCCCATGAATAGTCAATATTTATAGATGGAAATTTTCTTGGTTGTGTCCATCCTGGTTGAATTTTATCACTATAATAGATATCTTTATCATAATAAATTATAAGAGTGTTACCATCTGCAGAAATAGCCAATGGCGCTTCATGTGCATAAGGAGTATTTACTCCATTAATCAACTCAGGTTCAGACCATTGTCCATTAATAAATTTAGAAACAAATATATCTTCACCGCCAATATTCTTTTCTCTGTTTCTTCCGCAAAAATAAATGGTTTTATTATCAAATGTTATAACTGGTGCGTACTCATGAGCTGTTGAATTAATATTTTCGCTTATTGATTGTGCTTTAAGTTTTTTGTCTGAATCTGCCAAAATATTTAAAATTTTATCTATTCTTTTATCATTATTAAAGTAAATTTTATATTTATTTAATGTATCAATAGCGTTTTTCCAATTATTATCAATAAGACTAGGCGATATAATTCTTTGTAGAGCAACATAAGCTAGCTCTCTTGGT
>JAFGWC010000005.1 GCA_016937695.1 Bacteroidales bacterium | reverse complement strand
TTTTTTTAATGAAAATATATTATAAAGGAGCTCTTTATTATAAATTGGTCTGCACCCCAAATAGTACGCTATTATTGAGTTCTCCCAATTTCATACTTTTTTTTACTTTCTTCTTTAGCTTTTATTTTATATGATAAAATTTAATTTAATTACCTCTTATTTGTTTATTAATGTATTAATTAATAAAGTATAATACAGCAAAATACCCAATTAATGTAAAAGTTCCTTTAAAACCTGAAGTATATAATTATAAATTTGCAGTAATAAATATATTTAAAAAAAATTACTCCTATTAATAATTTATAAGTATTTATATGTTTAAATAAAAAGTATTATTATAATATAACTAATGAAATTTTATGTATAATATAATAGTATCGTATCAGATTATGATACGCTTTGTTTGCTATAATAAAAAATAAGTTTAAAATGGAGAATAAAATGAAATCCAATAATATTGGTTATTATAGAATTTTACTTATTGATAGGGAAATATCAAGGAACACTTATCCTAGCTCAAAAATACTCGCTGAAAAATGTGAAGTTAGCATCCCAACAATAAAAAGAGACATCAATACTTTAAAATTATTTTTCCATGCTCCCATAGAATATTCTAAAAAAAGAAATGGCTATTATTATTTACAAAAAACTTTTAGACTCCCTGGAATATTAGAATCTTCAGAAAATATAAAAATTGCAACTTCTGTTTGCAATTTTCTAGAAACTATAAAAGGCTCGCCATATTATAATGATTCAATAATGTTTTTCAAAGAATTGGCTACTATTGCACCCCAATTTGATATTGCAGGAAATAGAGAATATGAAAGAGAGAATTTAGGAGAAAAACCAAACACAAAGAACAATAAAGGATTATCAAAAAATATAGGATCACAAATATTATTTTTAGGGTCGCCGCATACCATAATTGAAGATAAAGTCTGGTATGCCATTATTAAAGCAATAGAAAAAACCCAAATAATTTCATTTGATTATAAAGGATATAATGATGAAATTCATTTTAACAGAATCGTTGAACCCTATCAATTAATTTTTGATGATGGAGAATGGAGTCTATTTTGTTATTCCCCTAAGAGAAAAGAGACTAGATTATTTAATCTATCAAAAATTAAAAATATCAAAATTCTTAACAAAAATTTTATTTTAAAAGATGATTGCGATTTCAGAAAACAAACAGAGGGAATTTTTGGCAGATATGTTGAAAAAGAGTATTACAATTTTGAAATTCTATTGAAAGGTTATTCAGCTGAATATTCGAAAAATAGAATTTTTAGTCTTAATCAAGAAATATTATACAAAGAAAATGGTCAAATTATTATCAAATTTAAAAGCAATCAATATTCACCAATAAAATCATGGTTATTAAAACAAGGTTCAAATGGGATTCCAATTAAACCAGAAAGATTAGTCAACGACTGGAAGAAGGAAATAAAGGAAATGCTCAAAAACATATGAAAATAAAAAATATTGAAAAAGACAAAAAATATATCACACTTCCTATAGAAAAATGTTATGCAAAAACAGAAAAACAAAATGAAGAAGAGACTATACTCGGAGCAACAGTATTCCAACATTGTGCATTAGTAGCCTACGTTTGTAATGAATTAATAGCAAAAATATCTCCAATTATAAGTTGTAAATTACCTAAAGATATTTCTTACTTAGCAAGTTTACATGATATAGGAAAAGTTTATCCTGGCTTTCAATATAAAATCTATTCTGCATGTAATATGTATCCACTAGGAACAAATTTCAGAAAATCCAATGATAAAGAAGATGGATATCATACTTCAGTAGGTTACTCAGCACTAAAAAACTTTGATAAATTAGCTGCACTAATAGCTAACGACCATCATGGAAAAGCAACTAAAAAAGCTATTGATGAAAATGCAGATATATATGGTGGTGAAAGCTGGCAATCAATGAGAATGGAATTAGTTTCAAGCCTAATAAAAATTTTTCCAAAAAAAACTATTGATATAACAAAATACGATTATGATTTAATACTTGCTACAATTGTTTTATCTGATTGGATTGGATCCTCAATTCAAAATATTAACGAAGAAATCCCTTTGAATATATTAAAAAATGAAGCAAGAAAAGCCGTCGAAAAGACAAATTTTTCACCCCTTGAGGTAAAAAGAGGATTATCTTTTGAATCTATTTTTTCTTTTAAAGAGAATGCTTTACAAAAAAAAATGATTTCAATGATTAAAAACCCTGGAATTTATATCCTTGAAGCCCCAATGGGAGAAGGTAAAACGGAGGCTGCATTATATATTTCCTATAAAATGTTAGAATTGGGGTATTCTTCTGGATTATATTTTGCTTTACCAACACGACTAACTTCAGAATGTATGGTGGAAAGAGTAAAAAACTTTGTTTCAAAAATAGATGATAAAGGTTTAGTAAAATTAATTCATGGTGGCTCAATCTCTCCCCATTTCTTTGATACAAATGAAATTGATTGGTTTTCATCTAAAAAAAAGGCTTTGTTAGCACCATATGGTGTAGGAACTATAGACCAAGCACTTATGTCAATTTTAAGAGTCAAACATAATGATTTAAGAAAATTTGGACTTACTGGGAAAGTCATAATTTTGGACGAGGTCCATTCTTATGATATCTATACAGGCACGTTAATTGTAGAGCTAATTTCAGCCTTAAGAGAATTAGGTTCAACTGTAATTATTTTAAGTGCAACTTTAAATAAATACCAATGTAGTAAATTAATTAAGAATGACTCAATACTAAATAAGAAAATGGATTATCCAAGTCTGTTATATAAAACAAATACTTCAATGAAATTGATTCCACTA
>JAFGWC010000119.1 GCA_016937695.1 Bacteroidales bacterium | reverse complement strand
ATGAAGCTGCTCAAACATTAACCTTTCATTTAACAAATAATAACAATGGTCTTTTTTCAGTACAGCCTTCAGTAAGTGCAACAGGAATATTAACATATACACCTACTGCAAATGCAAATGGCAGTGCAACAGTAACAATTTGGTTAACAGACGATGGCGGCACAGCAAATGGAGGCGATGATACTAGTCCGACTTATAGTTTTACAATAACAGTAAATGCAATAAATGATATACCCACTTTAGTTATAAATACTGGAAAAATTGTTCTTGAAGCTGCCGGGTCTCAGGTGATTTCAAATTCAGAACTTCAATATATTGATGTAGATCATATTTCTAGTGAAATTGTATATACTTTAACTTCTTCTACTTCTAATGGAACTTTGTATAATGGCGTAAGTGCTTTGTCTGCTACAAATACTTTTACACAGCAAGATATTGATAATGGTGATATTAATTACACTCATAATGGTGGAGAAACAACAACTGATAATTTTCAATTTACTGTTGCTGATATTCTTGGAGGTACTGTACTTGGAGTTCAGACTTTTAATTTAACAATTACTCCTGTAAATGATTCGCCGGTTTTTGTTTCAACGCCGTCTAACTTTGGTGCTGAAGGTGTATTATATACATATAATATCACTACTACTGATTCTGATTTGCCTGCTAACGCATTAACTATTACTGCACCAATTAAGCCAATTTGGTTAACATTATCTGATAATGGGGATGGTACAGCTGCACTGTTTGGAACTCCTCCTGATGGTGCTGCTAGAAGCAATTCAATTATTATAAACGTTAACGATGCTAGTGTAAATATACAACAATCATACACTCTTGTTCTTTCATATGATATTTCAGTACCAGGTAATTACCCAACTATTCAACAAGCAATAGATGCCAGTGTTGATGGAGATATAATTTCTGTAAGTAATGGACTTTATCCCGAAAATATTAATTTTAATGGAAAAGAGGTTGAATTAATTGGTAATTCTGCCAATCCTGCTTTAGTTATTATTGATGGAGGATTAGGTTCTGGCGCTGCTGTTACTTTTGAAAATGGAGAAAGTGCTTCAACAAGTATAAATGGGTTTACTATTCAAAATGGAACAGGTCATTCTGGTGTTGCAGCGCCTTTTTCTAGGAATGCACCATCTTCAGGTTATTACGGTGGTGGTATTTTTATTTATCAGTCAAGTCCTTTATTGAAAAATATTATTGTTGAGAATAATACTTTGCCGGTAAATAATAATCATGGAGGCTCAGGTGGCGGAATATATATAGGGAATAATTCTAATGTTACTATCGAAGGGCCAAATACTATAATACGAAATAATAATGCGACTATTTATAGAGGCGGTGGGATTTGTATTGATAATTCAACTGTTAATATTGACGGCATACTTGCTGGAGGAGTACTAATTGAAAACAATAACGGTGGAAATTATGGAGGTGGAATTTCTTCTTTTGAATCAACTCTTAATTTAACAAATGTTACTATCATAAGCAATATTGTTGATGGTGCAAATGGAACTGGAGGAGGAGTCTATTCTTTAGGATCTACTTTAAATCAAAATATGGGGACAATAATAAATGCAAATAGTGCTACTGTTGGAAGTAATGATATTCAAACATTTTAAATAATATACTAGCAATAAGAGTTCTTAGCTTTAGATAGTGTTAGACACATTAGAATTTAATAATTTAATCTTAAATATTAATTAATATTGTGCAACTTTTTTTAGTTTTGCACAGTCTTTTTATAAAATAATGAGTTTTGGTATAAGTATTGCCTTTAATATTAGTTTTATCATATTATAAGTATTACAATAAAATAAAGTATTATTAGTTTTTATTAAGAAATTGGTGCATTAATTTAATATATTAACAATGAAAAGTTCCCATCAAAAAATAATTCGTGTAATTAGCATTTTATCTTTATTGCTTATTGCTCAAATTTCTGGCTATTCACAGACTTGTGATCCAATTACAAGGCATAGCGGTGATCCTCTCAATGCTGTTTGTACTGACATTGAATTACGCGGTGAAGACACACATGGAAGTGAAGTCGGTACTTGGACAACAACTGGAGGTGCAACAATCGACGACCCTAACAATAGAGATACGTGGGTCAGAGATCTTGATCTTGGGAATAATACTTTTATTTGGTCTATAACTGATGGAGGTGTTCCGGTTTGTTCTAGTAGTATAGTGGTAGTTGGAATTAGAGTTCAAGCAGAGGCAGGTCTCAATCAGCCTGATGCTTGTGCAAGTACTACTCTCGCTGCTGATAATCCTGCGCCTGGAACTGGCGCGTGGACTGGTCCTGGAGGAGTAACTTTTGGGAATCCTGCAAGTGCTACTTCAACTGTATCTAATCTTAATATTGGCGATAATACTTTAACTTGGACAGTTACAAACTCTGGTTGTGTTACTACAGATAATGTTGTAATTACTAACAATACTCCTTTTCCTGTTGATGCTGGTACTGATGATGAAGCTTGTATTAATAATAGCATTGCACTTAATGGTACTCAACCACCTGCTGGCCAATATGGTCAATGGACTGTTATAACAGGAGCAGGTGTTTTTGCAAATCCCACTCTATTTAGTACTACTGTGTCTGGTCTAGATCCTGATGTTAATGAATTTCAATGGAGAATTACTTTTAAAACTTGTTCAGCATCTGATCAAGTTGAAATTACAAATAATACTGTAGTTGCAACTGCTAGCAATCAGTCAATTTGTGGAACTACAGCTACTCTTGATGGAAATGATCCTGCACCTCTTGGTGCTTCAGGTTTATGGACTGTTGTCACTTCTATAGGAAATATTACTGCACCTGCACAGCATGATACTCAAGTTACAAATTTGAATCCTGACGCTAATACATTTAATTGGGAATTATCGAAAGGTACATGTACTGATGATATAGATATTGTAATTACAAATACAGTTCCTGTTGTTAGTGCAGGTATAGATCAACATGTTTGTGGAGCTACTGCTACTGTTACAGGATCTAGCCCCGGTTCAGGGACTGGTCTTTGGACTAGAAGAACCGGCTCTGGAACAATAACTCTTCCTAATTCAAGCATTACTACAATTACTGGACTTGGAAATGGTGTTTTAGGAAATATTTTTAGATGGACTGTTACGCAAGGAACTTGCTCATCTTATGACGAAGTGATAATTTATAACGACACACCAGCAACTGCAAATGCAGGAGCAGATGATGTCAGTTGCGATGGCACTTTTGATCCACTCGGTGGAAATAATCCGCCTGTAGGTTATGGAACCGGACAATGGTCTGCGGCAGCAGGAATAGTTTTTACTAATAATTCTGTTTTTAATACTGGTGTATCAGGATTATCTCTTGGCGATAATATTTTAACTTGGACAATTACCCGAGGTGCATGTACTTCTTCTGATGATGTAACTATTGTATATGATGAAATAACACCCGCTGATGCCGGTATAGATCAGCCTGTATCATGTATAAATACAGCAACAATGGCTGCTGTTGCTCCCACAGAAGGAACTGGGCAATGGTCTCTTGTTACTGGAACAGGTACTTTTACAAATAATACGGATGCAAATACTACAGTTACTAATGTAGGTCGTGGAAACAATGTTTACAGATGGACAGTAACAAAAAACACTTGTAGTGATTATGATGATGTACTTATAAGGAACTATTCAGTTGTCGCTAATGCTGGTGTTGATGAAGATATTTGTACTGATACTCGTATTATGCAAGGAAACCCGGCAGCTGCTCAATTTATTGGTGCGCCTGCAAATATTGGTGCTACAGGGCAATGGTCTGTTGTTCCTACATCAGTTGTTATTAATAATACAGATGCTTGGAATACTACAGTTAGTAATCTTTCGCAAGATGCAAATAATTTTACCTGGACAATGACAAACGGTTATTGTACTGATGACGACCAAGTTACAATAAATAATTATAGACCTATTACCCCTGATGCAGGTGTGGATACTACATTTTGTGGAATAGATTTTGCCGGTAGTGGATATTCAAGCGTTTATTCTTCTCTTAATGCTAATAACCCCACAAGGGCAGGTGAAGTTGGAGTTTGGACCATACAAGCAGGACATGCAACATTTTTAGATCCAACAAACAGCAATGTAATGAGAGTTGATGATCTTGATCATTATGCACAAACAACAGGACCTGATTATTGGAATCAACATCCTGTAATTAATACATTCCGGTGGACCATTTCTTATCATAATTGCGAACTTTATGATGAGGTTGATATTGTAAATGCAGCACCTTTTGCTGCTAATGCAGGACCAGATCAAGACGTTTGTTTTGACGAGGCGAATTTAAATGCTGTTGATCATGGTTGGGGTGCTCAAATTCATCAATGGACTGAAATTGCTCCTGGAGGAAGTGGAGCTGTAATTGCAAACCCTGATGAATTTAACTCTTATGTTAGCGGGTTACAGTCAGGACAGACAACATTTAGATGGACTAAAGAAAATACTCTTGATATTTTTGGTAAAGGAAATACCACATGTACTCTTTGGGACGATGTTATTATAGATAGAGTTTTAAATACAGGAAGACCAAATGCAGGACCTGATCAAGCTGTATGTGCTACAGAGGCAATAATGTCTGCTTCTCCTGCAAATACAGGTTTTTCAATTACCGCCCCAGAAACAGTTGAGGGAGAATGGTCAACATTAGTTGGTAATGGTAATTTTGCTGATATTAATAGCCCTAGTACATTAGTAACAAATTTAGCATACAGAACAAATATTTTCAGGTGGACTGTAACTTATGATAATGGTGTTGTTGGTGCAGGAAATATTCATTGTATAACAACCGATGATGTTGATATTTTAAATGCATTACCTTCAAATGCAAATACCGGCCCAGATCAAAATGTTTGTGCAAATACTGCATTACTTTCAGCTGATAGACCAACCAGAGGATCTGGTGCTTGGTCTGTAATTGGTGGTGGAGGAACTATAACTAATGAAAGCTGTCAAGGATTTTTGTGTACAGCTTATGTTTATAATATGGGTACAGGACAAAATACTTTTTTATGGACAATGACTTATAATTATACTGATCCTGCATCAGGCTTACCGGACAAATGTGAACTTACTGATCAAATTGAAGTTTGGAACTGGGAGATAACAGCTAATGCAGGTGCAGACCAATATGTTTGTGTTGATAATGCAACTATTGAGGCTAATCAACCTTACGGTTCTACAGGTGTATGGGATAGAACAGGTGGTAGTGGAAATATAACCAACCCTAATAACAGTCTTACTACTGTTACAAGTCTTAGTCCAAATCTTAATAGTTTTAGATGGACTCTTAACAATGGACATTGTACAGCTGAAGACTATATAAATATTACAAATAATAATCCTGATAATCCAGTTGCTGGTGGGGATCAAATTTTATGTACGAATACTACTAATTTGGCAGCAAATAATCCAATAAATGGTACAGGCGAATGGTCAGTAGCTCTGAATGGTGGGGTTATTGTAAGTTCTTTAAATCCTACAACAAGTGTTACAAATATACCTCAAGGATTAAATCAGTACAGATGGACAATAACAAAAGGTACAGCTCCTTATGATTGTTCTGAAGAAGATATTGTAGATATATACAACAATTCTGTAACTGCAAAAGCTGGAAATGATATTGATAATATTTGTGGGTTTGAGGTTGCAAACTCATCTGTTAGTTTAAATGCTGAAGGACCAAACTATACTAATGGTGAAACTGGAAATTGGACAGTTTTTACTAGTACCGGAACAATACAAACTCCAACATTGAACACCTCACAAGTAACAGGAATGGATAGAGGTGAAAATATTTTCCGTTGGACTTTAACCAACACTCGAGGGGCTACAACTTGTACAAATTCGGATTTTGTTTCTGTATTTGTTTATATTCCAACAACTGCTAATGCCGATATTGATAGAGAATTTTGTTTGGATGAGAATGGGCTACTCGCTCTTAACGCTAATTCTCCAGTTCATGGACAAGGATTATGGTCTTGGGCAGGAACAGGGGCTTTAGTTCCAACTTTTACAACACCTTCACTTAATAATACAACTGTTACTAACTTAGGACTTAATGAAACAGTTTTAAGATGGACAATTACAGATAATGGGTGTTCTTCTTCTGATGAAATGACTGTAACCAGGAATTATGTTTTGGCTGATGCCGGGAATGATGAAGATATATGCGTTACCGACTATCAACTCGATGGCAACGACCCTTTAGCTTTTGGACAATCATCTTATGGATATGCTTCAGGTCAATGGGCATTAGTTAATGCAACAGGAACCTTTACAAAACCAACTTTATATAATACAACAATTACAGGATTAAGAACCTCTCCAACACCTGAAAACACTTTGCGTTGGACAATAACAAAAGGAAGTTGCTCTAGTTCAGATGATGTTATTATTACTAATAATGCTATAATTGCTGATGCTGGCGCTGATGAATATGTTTGTGCTAACTTTATTGCTAGTTTAGATGGTAATGATGTTGAAACATTAGGTGGATCAGGTATTTGGACATGGTCAAATGCAGCTGTTGTAACACATCCAACTTCATATAGATCAAGAGTAGAAAATTTGCAAGGAGGTTTGAATAGTTTTACATGGACAGTAACATCTGGTTCTGGTGGTTGTACAGATGATGACATTGTTGAGATACATAATGAAAGTGTTACCGCAAATGCAGGATTTAATGTTGAAACTTGTAATCCTTTTGCTGATATTTTAGCAACTAATCCTGACAAAGGTACAGGACAATGGAGTTTATTTAGTGGAAATCCTGTTGCATTTGCAGATGCTTTGGATAATTCGACAACTGTTTCAGGTTTAACAAGTGGCTCATATACTTTAAGATGGACAGTAACATATATCGATTCTAATATTACTTGTACTGCTCATGATGATATGACTTTACTAAATAGTTCTACGCAAAATGCTGTTGCTTCTACATCTGATGCAGAAACTTGCGGAGAAGATGGACAGTTACAAGGAACAGTTCCTAATTATGGTAGTGGCGAAACAGGTTTATGGACAGGTGGAGCAGGAACAACTATAAATAACCCTTCTTCCTGTAATACAACTGTTTCAAATTTATTATTAGGTGCAAATACGTATACTTGGACTTTATACAAAGGTGTTAATATTACTTGTTCTTCAAGTGATGATGTTACAATTACAAATAATTCTGTTGTTGCTGATGCCGGTGTTGATAAAGATGCAGAAGACTGTAATAATTTCACCAATTTATTGGCAAATGATTTAAATTTAACTCAGGGTAATGGTAGCTGGACTGAAGTTATTCCTGGTGGCACTGCAATTATTGTTACACCATCAGCATTTAATACTGCTGTTACAGATTTAAGGCAAGGTCAAACTACATTCCGATGGACAGTTACTAAAGGAACTTGTCCTGCAGCTGTTGACGATGTAATTATTACTAATAATCAGGTAACTGCTTCAGTTGGTATTGATAAAGCAACTTGTAACAGCTCTTATGGTCCTCTTGATGGAAATAATCCATTGCTTCAAAATAATCCTGCCACAGGTTTGTGGTCGTCTTCTGTTTCAGGTGTAACTTTTGATAATAATTCAATTTTTAATACAACCGTTCATCATCTTCAAACAGGTTCAAATACTCTTACATGGACTGTAACATCATCGATTGCAAATTGTCATGATGATGCAGATATTGTAATCACAAATAATTCTATTACATCTAATGCTGGAATAGATAAGGAAACTTGTTTTTCTGATGAAACTTTACAAGCTCAGATTCCTACAAAAGGAAGTGGTGTTTGGTCAAAAATAAATGGTGGGCCTGTAACTATTGATAATTCAGCTAATTATTTAACTGACATTCATGGTTTAACAGGTGGGCAGTATGAATTTAGGTGGACTGTAACATATAATACATGTACAGCAAGTGATGAAGTTATTATTACAAATAATACACCTCAACCTGCATTGGCAAGTGCTTTCCCTACAGAAGTTTGTGATGGAAATGGAACATTAACAGGCAATACACCTATTTATGCTGACGGTGAAACAGGTTTATGGACAAAAGTTGACGCAGGAAGCAGTGTAATTGTAAATGCTGCTTCAAGCGTTGCAACAGTTTCAGGAATGAAAGTGGATGATAACACTTTTAAATGGACTATTAGTAAAGGAAATCTTGTTGTTTGTAAAACTGATGCTACAGTTACTATTACAAATAATGAACTTAAAAATATTTCAGCAACTTCTGGTACGGGAACTAATATTTCATGTAATGGAAATGCAAGTTTAGTTGGTAATAACCCTGCATTGCAAAATGCCACAGGTTTATGGACAGTTAATACTACTGCAAATATTTTGTCTAACACATCATTCTTAACTACTGCTTCTAATCTCGATTTAGGACCAAATATTTTTACATGGACAGTAACAAAAGGTTCTTGTCCCGGTGTTAGCAAAGACCTTACAATTACAAATGATATGGTTGTTGCTAATGCGGGAGCTGATCAGGCTGTATGTGTTTCTGTAACTAGCTTTAATGCAATTGAACCAATGCAAGGAACTGGTACTTGGACTATTGAAAATTCGCCAACAGCAAATATTTCAAGTATTAATGAGTTTAATTCTACTGTTTCAGGCCTTCAGATAGGATCAAATACTTTTAAATGGACTGTAATCAATAATACTTGTTCTGATTTCGATTATGTAAATATAGATAATGAGACAATTGTTTTAGCGCCTGATTATATTGGTAGTATTTGTGCCTTTGAAGTGGATCTTACAGCCAATCCTCTAAATGGAACTAATACCGGAGTTTGGACTTCTGCTAGTTCTAATCCTGTAATTGCTAATTCTACCAGCCCAAATACCCATATTACAAATCTTGATTATGGAAACAATGTTTTCTTCTGGACTGTTACTTCTGACGGAGGTTGTAGCACAATGAGAAAATTTACAATTGTTAATAATTCACCTACACCTGCTAATGCAGGATTAGACAAAGAAATCTGTACAAACACTACTACAATAACTGCAAATACTCCTCTTTATGGTACTGGTGTTTGGAGTGTTGCTACTGGTGCAGGCTATTTTGCAAATGCAAATACAATGCAAACTGTTGTTAGCAATATTGGTCCAGGAGCAAATAATTTTAGATGGACTATTAGTACTGCTCAGTGTTCAGGTGTAAATGCAAGTTCTGACATAGTAACTATTACCAATAATTCATTTACTATTGATGCAGGTGTTCCTCAACAGCTTTGTGTTGATTATACTAATCTTAATGTAATTGATGGTGATAATGGCGTATGGTCCTTGGTTGGCGGTTCTGGTTTAATTGATGATTCTATGTCTAAAACTTCTGCAGTAACAAATTTAGGTGCAGGAAATAATGAATTCAGATGGACTGTTGATAGCGGCAAATGTGTTTTTTATGATGATGTAAGAATTACAAATAATAGTGTTGCAGTTCCTGCAGTTAGCGGTGGTGGCGAAATTTGTACTAATACAAGAGATATTACTGGTGAGCAACCAACCGGAACAGAAACAGGACTTTGGACTTTAGTTGGAGGAGCTGGTAATATTGCTAATGCAAATTCATATTTTACAACTGTTACAAATTTAAGCAATAATACAAATAATGTATTTAAGTGGACTATCTCTGATAAAGACTGTTCAAATTCTGCTTCAATTACTATTATCAATAATAGTGTTATTGCAAATGCAGGAAGCGATAAAACAACTGCTTGTAGTAATGATGTTATTCTGGGTGCATCACCGGCATCTTTAGGTGTTGGTTCATGGTCAATTGTTAGTAGTACTGGTATTATTCAAAATAGTTTGAGCAACACATCTCTTGTTACAGGTTTAGACATTGGAAATAATTTCTTTAAGTGGACTGTTGTTAGAGGTATTTGTTCTGATGACGATGATGTTATTATTACAAATAACTCTGTTACAACAGCAGATGCCGGTTCTGATATTACAACTTGTAATACAACAGAAAATTTACTTGCTAATGAACCATTATATGGAACAGGTAAATGGACTGTAATTGGAACAAATGCAACTCTTAGTAATGATACTCAATTTGATACTGAAATTACATTAACACCTGGGACAAGTAGTACCTTTACTTGGACAATATCAAATGGTGTTTGTACATCACAAGATGATGTTATCGTTGATAATCAGTCATTTACAGTTTATGCGGGTATTGACAGAACATTATGTGTAAATACTTATACAATGGAGGGTGATGATCCCGGAATAGGTTCTGGATTATGGACTACACCTAGTGGTTCAGCTGTATTTAGTAATTCAGCTCAGCATGATGCAATAATATCAGATATTGGTTTAGGTTTAAATGTATTTAGATGGACAATAACCAAAGGTGCTTGTTCTGCACATGACGATGTAAATATTACTAATAGAACTGTTACTGCTTCTGCAAGTAATCAAAACAATCCACCTATATGTATAAATAGTACTACTTTAGATGGTAATGACCCGGATTTAATTAATTCTCAAGGTATGTGGACTTTATTAGCTCCTGCTGGAGCAAATATTGTTGATCACACATTATTTAATACTGAAATAAATAATTTAACCCCTGGGCAAAATCACTTAAGATGGAGAGTATATAATGAAGCTTGTTTTAAAGAAAAGGATATTATTGTTGAATATTATATCCCAACTGTTAGTGCAGGACCTGATGTTAGCGCTTGTTCTAGTACAGTAAAACTTCAAGGGAATGTTCCGCCTGCAACAGGTAGTGGTGTATGGACTTATTTAGGCGGAGGTATTATTGATAATATTTCTGTGAATAATGCAAATGTTAGTGATTTAGATATTGGAACTAATGTATTTACTTGGACTATAATAGATAGAGGATGTTCGGCTTCAGATGATGCTACTATAACTAATAATCTACCTGAGAATAGTGCTATAGTAGATACTTATGAAGCTTGTCAGAGCATATTTACAATGGGAGCTCAAGAACCTACTGCTACAGGAACTGGCTTGTGGTCTGTTACTGCCGGAGGTGCTAGTTTTGTTAATGAATCTGTATATAACACTCAGGTTACAGTTGATAGAGGAACCAATATTTTAACATGGACAATTACTGACAGTGGTTGTTCTGCAAGTAAAGACTTTAGTGTTACAAACAATCTTACTAATCCTCAGGCAGGTGAAGATGCAAGTGTTTGTATAAATGAGGTTGGTTTAGCTGCTGCCGATCCGGGTGTTGATAATGGTGCTTGGTCAATTGTTGGAGGAGCAACTTCTGAAATTTTTGATAATACTACTTTCAACAACGCATATGTTACAAATTTAAGAAAAGGAACTATTACATTCAAATGGACTGTTTCAAACGCACATTGCTCAGCTTCTGATTTTGTTGTTGTTACTAATAATACACCTACAATTAATGCAGGTAATGATAGAACAATATGCGAAGATAATATTATTTTAGCTGCAAATAATCCTGCATTAGAACTTAATACAACAGGTTTATGGTCTAATGTGAATCACACTGGAACAATTGTAACACTTACAAAATACAATACAGAAGTTACAGATTTAGTGAGTGGTGCAAATGTGTATAAATGGACTGTTACAAATCCACATTGCTCAATTTCAGATGAAGTTATAATTACAAGTAATCGTATAGTTGTTGATGCTGGTGTTGGAGTATCTGTTTGCGATAGTATTGTTGCTTTAAATGCTGTTACACCAACTATAGGTGTTTGGGTTAGAGTTAATGGAACTGCAACATTTGATAATGCAAGTATATATAATACAACTGCTCGTAATTTAAGTCCCTATAATAAATTTAGATGGACTGCTACATCAGGTGGATGTTCAAATTATGATGAAGTTGAGATATATAGTACATTGCCCGAAATTGCTTCAACTGAAATTGATAAGGCTGTATGTCAAACAACTACAACTATTACTGCTAATTCACCTGATTATGCAAATGGTGAAACCGGATTATGGACAATTTTTGGCAGCAGTGGTGCTACAATTGTTTCACAAACTTCTAGAAATACTGATATTACTGGACTTGACCAAGGACCAAATACATTCCGTTGGACTATTGATAATGGAAGCGGGTGTAAAACTTGGGACGATATTACAGTAACTAATAATCAGGTGTTTGCTGATGCAGGAACAGACCAAAGATTATGTTTAACAACTGCAAATATGAATGCAGGAGGCGCAGGTTCTAATGTTGGTACATGGACTATTGTTGGTACATCAAATGCAATTATAGCAAATAGTAATCTACATAATACAGCAATAAGTAATCTTGATCCTGGATTAAATAAATTTAAATGGACAGTTACCGGCGTTGGTTGTTCTGCTGAAGATGAAGTAATACTTTATAACGATATTCCTACAGTTCCTAATGCAGGTGCTGATCAAGATGTTTGTGAAGCTAACGCACCTCTTAATGCCAACAATCCTGATGTTAACAGAGGAACTGGTATATGGAAACTAGAAGGTGGTTCTGGTAGTATTGCTAATGTTTCACAATTTAATACTACAGTTTCAGGATTGAGTAGTGGCAGAAATACATTTAGCTGGACAATTACTCTAAATGCTTGTAAATTAAGAGACGATGTTGATATTTATAATAATTCTGTTGATGTAAATGCTGGTGTTAATCAAATCATTTGCTCTAATGAATATAAATTGGCAGGAAATGATCCCGGCGCATCTAATGGTAAGTGGGAAGTAATTGGTGGTTCCGGAGTACTTGATAATACCGCACAATTTGATACTTGGGTTAGGAGTTTGGCAAAAGGCACAAATACTTTAAGATGGACAATTAATGATGGTGTGTGTGAGAATTATGATGAGGTTGCTATTATGAATAATGTTCCAATTAAGCCTACTGTGGAAGCAGACAAACCTGTTTGTACTGATTTTGCTTTAATTGGAGTTAATCCTGCACCTGATTATGCAAATGGTGAAGCTGGTTTATGGACTAGAACTGCAGGAAATGGTATAGTTGCAAATCCTACTGCTGCAAACACAAGTGTAAGCGGTTTAGCACCAAGTGTAAATACTTTCAAATGGACTGTTACTAAAACTACAAGTGGTGTAAGTTGTTTATTATCAGATGAAATAAATATTACAAATAATTCAATAATTGCATCTACTGGAAGCAACAAATCAGTTTGTGGAACTACAAGTACTCTTTCTGGAAATGATCCCGGAACTGGAATTGGTGAATGGACGAGATTATCAGGGACAGGTATAATTGCTAATTCAAATGCTTATTCTACAACTGTAAGCAATTTAAGTACAGGTGAAAATATTTTCAGATGGACAGTTACCAGAAATTTATGTACTGATTTTTCAGATGTAACAATAACAAATAATCAATATTTTTCAAGCGCAAATCCAGGAGGATTAGATGTGCTATGTGTTGATTATTCTGAAATTATTGCCGATATTCCACCTGCAGGAACTACAGGAAAATGGACAATGCCAGCAGGAATTGGAACATTTGATGATGATACTGATAATACAACATATGTTAGAGGTTTAGGACAGGGAACAAATACAATTAGATGGACTGTATCGAAAGATGATTGTGATACACCTACTGAATTTGATATTACAAATAATTCAGTATATACAAGTGCAGGTTCCGATCAAATTGTTTGTTTAACATCAACTAATTTAAATGCAACAGGAGCTCCTTCTGGTGGAACAGGATTCTGGACTAGACTTAGTGGGACAGGCATTATTGCAAATACTGTTTCAAGTGCTACTTCTGTTAGTAATCTTAGTCTTGGAGCTAATACATTTAGGTGGTCTATAGAAGCGAATGGATGTACAGATGACGATGTAGTTGTTGTGTCTAATAATACATTTGCAGTTTCAGCAGGTGCTGATGATATTTCTTGTGGCACAAGTTACACACTTGCTGCTGATGATCCAACACCGGGAACCGGTTGGTGGACAATTGAAGGTGGTAATGGTGTGTTTGTTAATCCATCAAGTAGTGCAAGCGTTGTTAACGGGCTAAATAATGGTAATAATTCATTTAAATGGACTGTTACAAAATACGGTTGTACATTCTCAGATATTGTTACAATAACCAATAACCTATATATTTCTGATGCAGGAGATGATCAATTAGTATGTTCAAATTCAGCATATTTAGGTGCAACTAATCCATTACCGGGTGAAGGTTCTGGTTTGTGGTCGGTAGTTGTAGGTTCAGGAACTTTTGTAACAGCAACCGATGGAGCAAGCTTGGTTACAGGACTTGGTGCTGGCGAAAATACTCTAAGATGGACTGTTACTAAAACTGAAGGGTTAGATGTTTGCTCTGATTATGATGATGTTAAAATTACAAATAATACTGTAATTGCAAGTGCCGGTAGTAATCAAACAACTTGTGATAATTTTGCTAATCTTTCAGGAAGTATTAGTTCTACAGGAACAGGTTTATGGACTACAGGTGGTCTTCCTACTACAATAATAGTAAATCCGACTTCCGCAGTTACCTTAGTTACTGGATTAGGTGGTGGAAATAATACATTTACATGGACTGTTACTGATAAAAACTGCACAAAAGATTTTACGGTTCAAATTACAAGTAACCATTTTCAAGCATATGCAGGACCAGATCAAATAGTTACAGTTAATAGTGCCACTCTTGATGCTCAGCTTCCTGATGCAACTGCAACAGGAACATGGTCTGTATTAAATGGTAATGGTACATTTGTTAATGCAAATACTACAAATACAGTAGTAAATGATATAGCTTATGGGGTAAATCGCTATCAATGGACAGTTTTATGGAGAGCATGTACATCTACCGATGATGTTAGGGTTACATACAATGCTATTTTTGCTGATGCAGGTTCAGATCAACAAATTTGTGAAGACTTTACTCAACTCCATGCAGTTCATGCAATTATTGGCACAGGAAAATGGACTTTAATTGATGGAGCTGGTGTATTTGATGACCCATATTTGGAAAACACATTTGTACGCGGGATACCTAACGGAAGTGTAAACAGATATCGTTGGACTGTTGAAAAAGATGGTTATTCTGAATTTGATGATGTATTAATTACAAATAATGACTTTGTAATATCAGCAGGTATTGATAAAACTGCTTGTGTAAACAATGCAGTTATGACTGCAGAAGCTGCTGGTGTAGGTGGTACAAGTTCTTGGACTGTTGTTTTAGGTTCTGGTATATTTAGTAGTAATTCTGCTGAAAATGCAACTGTTACAGGATTAAGTCCTAATGCAAACAGATATGAATGGACAGTAACTAGAAACTCTTGTACAAATAAAGATACTGTAGAGATAATTTATAATGTGCCGCCAAATGCTGATTTTGAAATGGATATTACTGAAGGTTGTTCTCCAATAAATGTTCTATTTACAAATATAACTACAGGTGGAGATCATTACGAGTGGTTCTATGATAATAAGTTAAGATATGACACAATAGGATTTACTGAAACATTTGAGGCTATTTATGATAAAGATACTACATTCTCGATACAGTTAGTAGCTTATTCACCTGCAGGTTGTACTGATACCATTGTTCATGAGGCAACAGTATATAGAATACCTATTGTTGACTTTTTGGCAGCACCGGTGGAACAAACATTTCCAAACTCAACTATAAATATTGAGAACTTAAGTAATGATGGTTATGATAATTATTATTGGACTTTTGGAGATGGTGAATCAATATTTTCAATTAACTCAGCAAATCCTGATCCTCATACTTATGGTTCGCCGGGTGTATATGAAGTAACGCTTGCAGTAGCAGCACATGGCTGTTCTGACACTGCAAGGCAAATTGTTACTATATTGCCAGCAGAACCTAAATCAAGTGCTGATCTTGACAGGGCTGGATGTAATTTACCATTTGTTGCCAGTTTTACTGCAAATGCATTATATGCTGATACTTATTATTGGGAGTTTGGTACATTAGGTACATCTGTTGAAGAAAATCCTACATTTATTTTTACTGTAGATGGTGAACATACTGTAACATTAACAGTTACTGGACCAGGCGGATCGAAATCATATACAGGAACTGTTACAGTTTATCCAATGCCTATTGTTGCTTTTGAAGTTGCACCAGACACTGTTATGTTGCCAAATCAGGCTATTCATTGTTATAATAATTCAACATATGGATTTACTTATGAATGGAATTTTGGTGATAATACTGATAGTATTTCTAATGAAGAAAACCCTATACATTATTATAATGAAGTAGGTGAATATTATATTAACTTAAAAGTTTGGTCAGAGCATGAATGTCTTAGCTCATTAAAAAGTGAAAAGCCTGTTGTCGTTGAACCTGCAGGAATTATAAAATTCCCAAATGCCTTTTCACCTAATATATCAGGTCCTTCTGATGGAAGGTGGGTTGCAGATGATTATACTAATGATATTTTCCATCCTATTTATAGAGGAATTTTAGAATATCATCTTGAAATATATAATCGTTGGGGCGAGAAAGTATTTATAAGTGAAGATCCTTTAATTGGCTGGGATGGTTATATTGATGGAAAATTGGCTGCTCAAGATGTGTATGTATGGAAACTTTCTGGAAAATACAAAAATGGAGTACTATTTAAAGATTCAGGTAATGTTACTCTGATGAGATAATTAACCCGCATTATTCATAATAATGTTAAGGTGAAAGGTTAAAAGTTTGAAAGTTAAAAGTTTGTTTAAAAAGCAGGTAAAAAAAATCTTTACCTGCTTTTTTTTGAGTTTTATTTGAATTTATCAGTTAATAAATTAATTTTGACCTTTTAATTGTTTACTATTTTAGAATAAAAACTATAAATTTAAAAATTTGGTACTTATTTTGATATGTTAGTGATAATATAAGTTAAATTTGAGCGTTTATAAATCAATAATGCAATAAACTGAAACATTTTGAAAAAAAAGGGATTATTTATTATAAGTTTATTATTAATTTTTATACAAATTAGTGCTCAAAAAGTACAATTTTCCCAGTTTTATGCTGCCCCATTAGTTTTGAGTCCTTCTTATACAGGGATGACTACAGGAAGCCGAGTAGTTATTAACTACAGAGATCAGTGGCCAAGTATTCCAGGAACATTTACTACTTATGCAGCATCGTATGATCAATATTTTCCAAAAATGAAAAGTGGCATTGGTTTATTAGTAGTAAGAGACCAAGCCGGTAGCGGAAATTTGAATTTAACCGATATAGGATTATTATATTCATATGATATTACCCTTAACAGATATTGGCATGTAAGACCAGGAATAAAATTTGAATATGGCCAAAGAGGTGTCGATTTTGAAAAACTAGTCTTCGGTGATCAGTTAAATATTGATGCAGCTCCATCAACAAGTTCCTTAGAAGGAAAACCATTAACAAAAGTTGGATATATTGATGTTGATGCTTCAGTTGTAGCTTATTCTTCTCAATATTGGGTTGGTTTTAGTGCAGAGCAATTATTGAGACCAAATCAATCTTTTTATGAATATGATAGCCGATTAAGCATAAAATATGTACTTCATGGAGGATATAAAATGCCAATTCATAGAAAACGGATGAAAAGTAAGCATGAAGCGGAAAGTGTAACTTTTTCGATGTTATACCAAAATGAAGATATGCATGATCAACTTGATCTGGGCGCATATTGGCATAAAGTTCCTTTTACATTAGGTTTATGGTTCAGAGGTATACCTGTTATTGGTCGTCAAACCGGTTATGAGAGCATAGATGCTGTAATTGTTCTTGTAGGATATGAAATTTATGATTTGAAATTTGGATATAGTTACGATTATACTTTATCAAAATTAATTGGTATTACAGGAGGTTCTCACGAAATTTCATTAATTTATGAGTTTAACAAAAACTTGGAATTAAAACGAAAAAACAGACAAGTTACTATACCTTGTCCGAATTTTTAATGAATTATTTTCTTAATTCAAAACTTGCACCTAAATATTTTTCTCTAACTTCAGGGTTGGACGCTAAGTCTTCAGCTGTGCCTGATTCTAAAATTCTTCCTTCGTAGAGAAGATAAGCTCTATCAGTAATTGTAAGTGTTTCATGAACATTATGATCTGTAATTAATATACCAATATTTTTTTCTTTTAATTTAGCAACAATTTTTTGAATATCTTCTACAGCAATTGGATCAACTCCAGCAAAAGGCTCGTCAAGTAGTATAAATTTAGGATTTATTGCTAAAGCTCTTGCTATCTCAGTTCTTCTTCTTTCACCACCAGAAAGCTGAATTCCAAGACTTTTCCTGATTTTTTGCAATCCAAATTCGTTTAAAACGTCTTCTAATCTGTCTTTTTGTTCAGCTTTTGAAAAACTAGACATTTCAAGAACAGCTTTTATATTATCTTCAATGCTTAAATTTCTAAAAACAGAGGATTCTTGAGGCAAATATCCTATTCCATTTTTGGCTCTTTTAAACATTGGCATTGATGTAATATCAGTATCATCAAGTAAAACTCTTCCTTCTGTAGGTTTTACAAGACCAACAATCATATAAAAAGAAGTTGTTTTTCCGGCACCATTTGGGCCAAGTAAACCTACAATTTCACCTTGATTTACATTTATACTTACACCTCTTACAACAGTTCTTTTTCCGTATTTTTTTACAATATTTTCGGTATGCAGTTTCATATTTGTTTTATAATTTTAATCAGAATATTTACAAAATATTAGAAAAAAGTGGATAATAAAATTTTGGCTTAAAATTAAAAAATTAATTGGAGTTTAGCTCTAATTCCGAATTGTTTAATTTCTGCTTTATTTCTATTAGTTAAACGCCACATTGCATCAATTCTAATTATTTTAAAGATATTTTCAATTCCTACACCAGCTTCAACGTATGGTTCTGGTAATTCTGTTAATGATTGAGGAAAAACCCAAACATTTTTGTTCTCATCTGATATTGAGCCGTTTAAAAATTTCGCATAAACAATCTCTCTCCATTTTAATTTTCTTAATAAAGGAATTTTATTTAGAAAAAAACCTTGAAAATGATGCTCTAAATAAACACTATAGTAAAAATCACTTGCAAATTCATAGTATAGCATTAAATTAAAAGCTCTGTTGTCCATAGCATAAGTTTCATTTCCTTCGTGAAGAACTAGGAACGGAAATGGAACTTTCCCCCAAATTTTACCAACGCTAAGCTCATATTTAAGATATCCGATAGGTTTAATATCAAATAAGTGATTGATAGTTAATCTAGTTCTTAAATAATCAAAATTGCTGCTGTTTAATATATTTTTTAAGCCTTTTGTTAATTCCAAATCAACAATTGGGTATATAGAACCAAGGCTAACTCTTGTAAATTCACCTCTAAGAACTTTCTCGTTATATGCAAATCGTGTTTTAAGGCTGATTTCTGTGGCTACAAGTTTATCATAAGATTCATTTGTTTCAATATTTTGAAACTGAATCTTGTAAGAAGGTAATATATTGGCATAGAATAACTTAAAATTATTGGATAAACCTTGAAACCATTCTTTTTCAATATCTAATTTATATTGTTCCAAATATAATAAATTATCGTTTGGACGAATAGACAGAATTGAAGCTAAAAAATTATCTTCGGAAAAAGCATTAACACTTTGACCAAGAAGAGAAAGGTCATTTTCGTAGTACATGTCAACAGAAAATCGCGGAAGCTTTTTGAAAATATAAAGTGCGCCTAAGCCATATTTAAATTCTTCATCTTTGGTTCCATAAGCAATATGGCCATATAGCATAAGTCTTGTACTGAATTCATTTGAAGTTCTTCCGCCAAATCTGAAGCGATTACCTTCAATTGGATTGAAACTATATGTTTTAAAATAAGGACCAAATTCAAAATCTTTATATAAATAATAGCCATAGGCTAACATATAAATTACATCTGTAAATGTTTTAAAAATAGGTACGTTTTTAACGGAATCAACCATTTGGTATATACTTTCCTCTTCGGAAGAAAGTGTTGAAGGCCTTACAGAATTCCAATATTCGTGGTTATTTGCTTCAACTGAATCAACTATAATTGCTTCTTCAACTTGTGTTGAGGAGAAAAAATTTTCATCAGAAGGAGGGTTTAAATTTAAATTTTTATAAGAAGTTTGTTTTCTTCCAAAGAATCCTTGTGCTTTATCAGCCAAATTAATATCTGCAAAGAGTTTATCTTCAGTTTTAAACCATATTGTATCGCCAAAAAGAGAAAATTCTTGTTCTAATATCAAATCTTTAACATAATTAATATTTGCATCTTCAGAAATTTGTGCTGTAATTTTTTTTATAGCCCAAGTAGAATCGTTAACCCAAAAGTTACCATGAAAAGTTCTTTCTTGTTTTCTTCTAGGTTTAAAAGTTATATTATAACACCATTTTCCTTCAATAAATGTGCTGTCTTCTAAAAAATATTTATATACTTTAAGTCCTGTATTACCAATTGGGCTAACAAATTGTTTTCCGAAAACATTAATGTAATTATCATAGATATTCATATCGATATACATTTGTCCTGTAAATTCGGTAAAACTTTTATTTTCAACTCCAGAAATTTTATTGGCTATAATTATTTCTTTTTTCTTTTCAGGTTTTTTTTGAAAATAGTATTTAGAATAATTTTCTGATAAAAATATAGGAAGATATGTTTTTCCCATAATTTCAGATGAATCTTGTAATTCAAAAACGAATTGGAAGTTTTTAAAAACTTTTCTGTTTTTGAACTTATCGGTAATATTGTTTAAATCAATTTGAAGCTTATTATACACTTCACAACCAAAATAATTTATTTTATCAGGATTATTTTGTTTTTTATTATCAATAATATTTCTAATTATTTGATTAGCAGGATTCTCGCCCGCATAAATAACAATTTCAGATAAAGTTAGGTCTGAGGGTACAAGATTTATATTTAAATTTTGAATTGTACCTCTTTTAACTTTAACTACCTGTGTAGTATATCCAATATAAGAAATCGATATACTATCAACTGCTTTTGAAGTTTCAACTGTAAATGTTCCATCCATTTCAGTAATTGTGCCTTCATTGATATTGTTGAAAGCAATATTAACAAAAGGAAGAGCTTCGTTTGAAGATGCATCTGTAACAACGCCCTTAACAATTGTTTTTTGTGCAAAAGATAGATTAGAATCTAAAAAAATCAGACTTAATAATATGAAAATTGATATTTTTAAAAAATTATATTTCATTAAAGGTTAAATAATTGTAAATTAGTGGATTAAATTAAACGACTTTCATCTTTAGCACTAATTCTTTTTGAAATATTTATACCAATTTCATATAAAATTACAAGAGGTAGTGAAACTAAAATCTGACTAAAAATATCAGGCGGTGTAATAATTGCCGATAAAGTTAGTATTATAACAAATGAATGTCGTCTATATTTTTTTAAAATGCCTGGTGTTACTATTCCTGCTTTACTAAGGAAAAATATAATTACAGGTAATTCAAAAATAATTCCTGAAGCAAGAACAACAGAAGTAATAGTAGAAATATATGAATCGAGATTAATTTGGTTAACAACTTGATTGCTTACATTATAACTACCAAGAAAATGAACAGAAAGAGGAACAATTATATAATAGCCAAATAAAACACCTATTAAAAATAATAAAGAACTAAAAAAAACAGCACCACTTGAATGTTTTTTTTCATTAGATTTTAATGCTGGTTTTAGAAAACGCCAAAATTCCCAAAAAACATAAGGAAAAGCAATTAAAAAACCAGAAATTGCTGAAACCATAATATGAGTGGAAAATTGCCCTGCCATTTTTATATTTATTATTTGGAAAGGTATATTATTAATGCATAAATTATTTGCTCCAATAAATTTACCAAATTCACATAATTTTCTATTCGTGAAAAAATCAGAGGTTTTTGGTGCAAGAAGTATATTATCAAAAATAAAATTGTGGAAAATAAAAGCTACAATAGAAAATATTAATATAGCTGAAAAAGAACGAATTAAATGCCATCTTAATTCTTCTAAGTGTTCTAAAAAGCTCATTTCTTTATCTTTACTAACTATATTTTTAATCATTTAAACGTTAAATTTTTGAGTTTTTATATTACTGCTAAAAAATATTTTTTTTTATTAGATTTATTTTATTAAATTTAGCTTACAAATATATTATTTTATAGTTAGCTAATTTGGATTTTTTATAAATTTAAATGATAAATTATAATTTTAGAAAATCCGTGGAGCAATGATTTTGTTAAGTGTCTAATTTGTAGTTTTTTAAATTGAAAAATACAAAATATAATATTTGTTAAATTTAAATAATTAAAAAAACATATCTCAATTTAGATAATAATTTTAAAAACAGGGGAATTAATAATCAATTTATTAATTTTACATCCCTTTTTTCAGAACGTATAAATTGGAAAGAGTTATTGATATAAATAAAATGAGCAAAAAGGAAAAAAAAACTGAATTAGATATTGATAATTATCTAAAGAAATATTTTGGTTTTAACAAGTTTAAAGGTAAGCAGGAACAGGCGATAAAAAATGTAATAAATGGGAATGATTCATTTGTTCTAATGCCTACAGGTGGCGGCAAATCATTAATATATCAACTACCCGCATTAATAATGGAAGGAACTGCAATTGTAATTTCACCACTAATAGCATTAATGAAAAATCAGGTTGATGCAATGAGAAGCTTTAGTGAAGATGATTCAATAGCGCATTTCTTAAATTCATCTTTAACAAAAAATCAAATAATACAGGTCAAAGAAGATATTTTATCGGGTAAAACTAAACTTCTATATGTAGCACCTGAATCTTTAACTAAACAAGAAAATATTGATTTCTTACGATTAATAAAAATTTCATTTTATGCAGTTGATGAAGCACATTGTATCTCTGAATGGGGGCATGACTTTAGACCAGAATATAGGAAGATAAGACCTATAATTGATGAAATAGGTACAGCTCCATTAATTGCCTTAACTGCCACAGCAACGCCTAAAGTGCAACATGACATACAAAAAAATTTAGGTATGTTGGATGGACAAGTATTCAAATCATCATTTTTTAGAGCTAATTTATATTATGAAGTCAGGCCAAAAATTAATCCTGAAAAGCAAATAATTAAGTTTATTAAAGATAATCTGGGAAAATCAGGAATAATATATTGTTTGAGCAGGAAAAAAGTTGAAGAATTAACTCAAACTTTAGTAGTTAATGGGATAAAAGCATTATCATATCATGCAGGTATGGATTCTGCAACCAGATCAGGAAATCAAGATAAATTTTTAATGGAAGATGCTGATGTCATTGTTGCTACAATTGCATTTGGAATGGGAATTGATAAACCGGATGTTAGATTTGTTATACATTATGATGTTCCAAAAAGTTTAGAAGGATATTATCAAGAAACCGGCAGAGCGGGAAGGGATGGCGGCGAAGGAAAATGTATCGCATTTTACAGTTATAAAGATATTCAAAAACTTGAAAAATTTATGCAGGGAAAACCTGTAGCAGAACAAGAAATAGGCAAGCAATTATTGTTTGAAACTGTTTCTTATGCCGAATCTTCTGTTTGTAGGCCAAAACAGTTATTAAACTATTTTGGTGAAATAATGGAAGAACCATGTAATAATTGCGATAATTGTTTAAATCCTAAAGAAAAATTTGAAGGAAATGAATATGTTAAAACTGTTTTGAAAGTTATTAAAGCTGTTAAAGAAAAATTTAAATCAGAACACGTTTCAAATATAATTGTTGGAAAAGCCACTGCAGCAATTAAATCATATAAACATGATAAAATTAAAGTTTTTGGAATAGGAAAAGAGCATGACTCTAAATTTTGGAATGCTGTAATAAGGCAATCTTTAATTTTAAAACTATTAGATAAAGATATTGAGAATTATGGATTGTTAAAGATTAACGAAAAAGGCAATGAATTCTATGAAAATCCTTACCCTATTTATTTAACTAAAGATCACGATTACGATGAAGCTCAAGAAGATGCATCAGCTGATGTTAGTAAAGGAGGAAGTAGTGCAGCAGATCCGGTATTATTTAAAATGTTGAAAGATTTAAGGAAGAATATTTCTGCAAAAAAAGGAATTCCACCATTTGTGATTTTCCAAGATTCTTCTTTTGAAGATATGGCAATTCAATATCCTATAACAATGGATGAACTACAACAAATTGTTGGAGTTGGTTCAGGAAAAGCCAGAAGATATGGAAAAGAATTTCTGGAACTAATTAAAAAATATGTCGATGAAAATGAAATTGAACGACCAAAAGACATGGTAGTACGTTCGGTTGTAAATAAATCTGAAAGCAAAGTATATTTTATTCAAAGTATTGATAGAAAAATATCGCTGGATGATTTAGCCGAAGCTAAACGCATGGAAATGAATGAATTACTTACTGAAATAGAAGCAATAGTTAATTCAGGAACAAAACTAAATTTAGATTATTATATAAATGAAGTTCTTGATGAAGAACGTCAGGAAGAAGTATACGAATATTTTAGAGTAGCTGAAAGTGAATCTATTCAAGATGCGCTTGAAGAACTTGGCGAAAATGAATATACTGAGAGCGATATTCGTTTAATGAGAATAAAATTTATGTCTGATATGGGTAATTAATTTTATAAAAATAATATTAATACTTTAAAGATATATGTTTAAAAAACTCTCATTCAGACTTTCATTTGTTTTGATTATTATTTTAGGTGTAATTGTAACAATATTTACAACTTATCTTGTTAATGACAGGTCGAAACAAATGAAAGAAATGATATTAAAAAAAGGAATTGCTGCTGCTCAAACAGGAGCAAAAATAATGGGCGAAATTTTAGATAATGTCGTTGAAAATGAGATATTTACAGAACAGGAATTGTTCGATTACACCTTAGTTCCTATTCCATTAGATCGATCAATAATTGCTTCATACCGAAAAATTCCTTTGAATAAAATTAATGACATCCAAAAATATCATTACAAAACAGGTTTAGATAAATATTTAGACACACTAATAGTTTCAATTCAAGATGAATTTTTTAAAGACCCTCAATTAATTTTTGCTGTTTTATGCGACAATAACGGATATACACCATCTCATAACACAATTTATAATAAAAATCTCACCGGCAATTATGAGAAAGATAATGAAGAAAGTAGGTCGAAAAGAGTTTTTTATGATAATAAAGTTGCTGAAAATACTGTAAAACCCTATATGTTAGAAGTTTATCAAAGAGATACAGGCGAGGAAATGTGGAAAATTTCATCACCTGTGTTTGTTAAAAATAAACATTGGGGTTCTTTTAGAATAGGCTTTTCTATGAAAAAAACAGAAGAAGCAATTAATGATTTAGCCAAAAGACTTATCATAATGATGGCAGTAATGTTACTAATAACAGTAATTGTTATTAACAGAGCCACTGCTTATATGATGAAGCCTTTGAATAATTTAAATAATGGAGTTGATAGAGTATCAAAAGGAGATTTATCATTTAAAATAATAGTGAAAACTGATGATGAGATTGGCGATTTAGCTAAGGCCTTTAATAAAATGACATCTGATTTAAATGAATATATTGAAAATCTACAAAAAACAACAGCTATAAAAGAAAGAATACAAAGCGAATTAAATGTTGGAAAAGATATTCAAAAGAGAATGTTGCCACATGTATTTCCACCATTTCCTCATAGAAACGAAATAGATATTTATGCTATTATGGAACCTGCAAAAGAAGTAGCAGGAGATTTTTATGATTTTTTCTTTATTGATGAAGATAATTTTTGTTTCATTATTTCTGATGTTTCAGGAAAAGGTGTTCCATCAGCATTATTTATGGTAATTACAAAAACACTTTTAAAAACTGAATCGCAAAGAGCATATGCTTTAGAAAAAGTAGCATATAATGTAAATAATGCTTTATCTAAAGATAATGAAACAGCAATGTTTGCAACAATGTTTATTGGTGTTTTAAATTTAAAAACAGGAATATTGCAATTTGTAAATGCCGGACACAATCCTCCAATTACGGGAAATGATGAAATTGGTTACACTTATTTAAATGTAAATCAGAATATTGCATTAGGAATTTTAGAAAATTTTAAATTTAAAGCAGAAGAAAAAATTATTAATGTAAAAGATAAAATATTATTATATACTGATGGTATTACTGAAGCATTTGATGAAAAAGGCAAAATATTTTCTGATGAAAGTTTACTCGCAGTTGTTAATAATATGAAAGATGAAGGAAGTGAGTATTTTGTCAAAAAAATACGTAAAGAAATCAAAAACTTCACAAAAGATGCAGAACAATCTGATGATATCACTATATTAGCAATAACTTATAATGGAAATGAGTAAATTGGTTTAACAAAAAACTATCATAAATGAAAAATCAAATAATTAATATCAAAAGCCGAGTAAGCGGAATAGAAATAATGAACCAAAAACTTGCGAAAATTTGTGAAGAATGGAAAATATCTAAAGATGTTGCTTTTAGTATGAATTTGGCTCTTGAAGAAATTGTAACTAATATTATAGAACATGGTTATAAAGGAGTAGAAGATTACGATATAATTATTAGATTTACTTTAGAGAAAGATAAATTACGGATACAAATAAAAGATGGATCTCCTGAATTTAATCCTTTTGATGTTGAAGAACCTAAAGACTTTAATGCACCTGTTGAAGAAAGGGAAATAGGAGGTATAGGAATACATTTGGTTAAAAAATTTACTGATAATTTTACTTATCGAAGAGGCAACAATAAAAATATTATAACTTTACAAAAAAACATAGAATAATGGAAATATTAGAAAGTACAGAAGGAAATATTCAAATTGTAAAATTAGAAGGTAGATTAGATGCGCCTAATACAGAAAAAGCTGACGATTTTTTTTCGAAAAAAATTGTAGCAACTCAAGAAAACATAGTTGTTGATTGTAAAAATCTTGATTATATTAATAGTTCCGGTTTAAGAATATTGATAATGGGATTAAAAAATATGAATAAGAAAAATTTAAAGCTTATTTTGTGCAATTTGCAAAAAAACATTAAAGATGTATTTCATTTTTCTGGATTTACTAATTTATTTAATGTAGAATATGATTTTGAAGCTGCTATTAACGAAGCAAAAAATTAAATTGTGAGAGTTTTAAAAATAGATAATATTTCAAAGAGTTACGGCAAAAACCAGGCGCTTGACAGACTATCATTAAATATTGAAAAAACAAATATTTTTGGAATACTTGGTCCAAATGGAAGTGGAAAAACTACCATATTAGCAATAATATTAGGAGTAGTTAAACAAAACTCTGGCAATTTTCAATGGTTTGATAATCAGGAAAATACACAACTTACTGAACGCATTGGCGCTTTGCTTGAAATGCCTAATTTTTATCCTTATTTATCTTTATATAAAAATCTAAGAATTTCTGCAGAAATAAAAAAAATTGAAAATCCTGATGAAGAAATAGAAAAAGTACTGAACGAAGTTGGACTGATTGAAAGACAATATTCGAAATACAATACTTTATCTTTAGGAATGAAACAAAGACTTGCTTTGGCCAGTGTTTTATTGGGAAATCCCGAAATTTTAATTCTGGACGAACCCACAAACGGACTTGACCCAAAAGGAATTGCGGATGTTAGAGAAATATTAATTGATCAGGCAAAAAAAGGAAAAACAATTATAATTGCATCTCATATTTTAGATGAAGTTCAGAAAACATGTAGCCATATTGCAATTTTGAAAAAAGGCAAACTATTAAAGCTAGGAAGAATAGATGAAATATTAAAATCTGAAAAAACAATAACCATTTCTTCTGATAATATTGATGAGCTTTATGAATTAATAGTTAGATCAGGTTTGTCGAAAAAGACTATAAAAATCAATAATGAATTAATAATTACACTTGAAGATAAAATACAAGCAAAAGATATAAATGAATTTGCGTTTAAAAATAATTTTATTTTAAATAAGTTTGAAGAGAGAAAAATCAGTCTGGAATCTGAATTTTTGAAAATCGTAGATTAATTTAATTAATTGATAATTAACTTTTTATGGAAAGATTGCTGAAAATTGAATTATTAAAAATTTTATCGTACAATACATTTATAATATTATTTGGCTTAACAATTGGGTTTTATATTTTGTTTCTGCTAGCTGGTACGCAAATTAATTTAAATATAGATCAATTTGATTTAAAGGCGTTTTTGCGATTTCCAACTGTCTGGCAATCAGTTTCTTATTATAGTAGTTGGTTTTTTCCATTACTAAGCTTGGTAGTAATTTTAATTTTAGGAAACGAGTTTAATTTTAGAACATTAAGGCAAAATATAATTGATGGTTTAACAAGAACTGAATTTTTTTATGGTAAATTATTAATAATTGTACTAATATCGTTATTGGTTACAATATTACTTTTCGTAAGCGCCATTATAATTGGAATTTCATTTACAGGATTGTCGATAAATTTTAATGTCGCCGGATTAAAGTATATTTTTAGTTTTTTTATTCAGACAATCGCCTATTTAACATTTGCTTTATTAATTAGTTTATTAGTAAAAAGTGTAGGAGCTTCTATTGTTGTTTTTATTGGATATTTTATATTTGAATTAATCATAAGAGCTTATTTATCAATATTTTCTTTAAATTTTGCAAATTATTTACCTGCAAAAGTTTTTGCAAATTTAACACCTGCAACAAGCCTTTCAACAATAATTGCCGATGAAAATATTAAACTCATGATTGAGAAAAATACACAATTAAATACCGAGTTAAGTTTTAATGCAAATTTGATTGTAGCATTTATATATCTGATAATCTTTGTTTTACTATCATATCAGATAATTAAAAATAAAGATTTATAATAAATTAAAATTATTATAATGCAATTTTCAAATCGATTAATTATTATTCTAAAAAAATCTTTACCATCTCCATTTAGTATTGCACTTATATTAACTCTTCTGGCAATATTATTTTCATTAATCTTTACAAATCATGGACAAAGTAACACAAGCTATTTTGTCGATATTCTTGGTTTTTGGGAGAAAGGGTTTTGGGAATTGCTTGCTTTTACTATGCAAATGATGTTGATGTTGGTTTTAGGACATGTTTTAGCACTAAGCAAAAGCGTAAATAAAATAATACAATTTGCTGTAAAATTTTGTAATTCAACGCCAAAAGCTGCATTAATAGTAACATTTCTAACATTATCGGTAAGCTTTTTAAATTGGGGTTTGGGTTTAATATTCGGAGCTATTTTTGCAAGAAAAGTGGGCGAATATGCTCAGCAAAATAATTTAAAAATTAACTATCCATTAATTGGAGCTGCAGGATATTCGGGATTAATGTTTTGGCATGGTGGATTTTCAGGCTCAGCACCTTTAAAAATTGCCGAAAAAGATCATTTTTTATTTGATAAAATAGGACAAATTTTGCTTGATCAAACTATTTTATCTAATATGAATATTACTATCTCAATTGCTGTTTTAATTATTTTGCCACTTAGCATATATCTGCTTGCAAAACAATCGGTTAACGCTAAAGTTGAATTGCGCAATATTATAAAAAAAAATGAAATCAAAAATATTATAATTGATGGTGCTGAAAGGCTTGATTATTCTAGAATTTTTACAGGATTTTTTGCGTTTATTTTTATTTTTATTGCATTTTATAAAGGTTTAAATTCTTATGGTATTGGCTTTTTAAATCTCAATTATATCAATTTTGTTTTATTTGGTTTTGGATTATTGCTTCACGGAAATATTTCAAATTTTGTAAATGCTGTAAATAAAGCTATTGTTGGCAGTTCAGGCATATTAATTCAATTTCCTCTTTATGCCGGAATTATGGGAATAATGAAATATTCCGGTTTAACCTTAATTTTTACCGATTTTTTTATTGATATTTCTACTGCAACTACTTTTCCTATTTATACATTGATTAGTGCCGGAATTGTTAATATTTTCGTTCCTAGCGGCGGTGGACAATGGGCTGTTCAAGGACCAATAATTGTAGATGCCGCTCAACAATTAGGAGTTCCGATTTCTAAAGCAGTTATGGCTCTTGCTTATGGCGATGAATTAACAAATATGCTGCAACCATTTTGGGCATTGCCTTTACTTGGAATTACCGGATTAAAAGCTAAAGAATTAATTCCGTATACTTTGTTTTTAATGATAATAGGATTTTTTATTTATGCAACAGGTTTGTTTTTGTTTTAGCTTATATTTTACGCCCTTTCCAAAATGTCTTCCCAAATATTCCTGAAATTGCTAAAAAAGGAATTATTACGACATTAAAAATTTCTGTAGGAATTATAAACCATAATAATTTTTTCTGCTTAAAAAAGCTGCTTGTTTTGTATAAAAAAATAAAATCAACAAGCGTTTTAACTCCAAAAAATATAAAAAAAACAATACTGAATTTTAAATTTATTGAAATCAACACTAAATTTATAAATAGAAACAGATTTACAAAAAAAACAAATATCGAAACCGAAATAATATCTCTATCATTATAACTTTTGCTTTTTGAAGCCCAACGTTTTCGTTGTGATAAAAAACTTTTTAAATTTTTTTTAGCTTTTGTTTTAACAACTGCATCATTCGATTTCAAAAAAAGAATTTTGGCTGGATATTTTTTTTTGATATTTAATAAAAGAAAAATATCATCGCCGGAACTTACAGATTCATTTAAAGGATTATTAAACTCGTAAAAAACACTTTTTTCATAAATTAAATTAGCTCCATTTGCCAAAATAGCTTTGTTTATTCCGCAAGTTGCAGCTGCTGAACTAATTAACGACAAAAAATCAAGAGCCTGAATTTTACTGAATTTATTTGTAGTATTAAGCAAAACTGGTGAAATTATCATTTTAGGTTTAAATTTCTTATAAAAACCTGCAATTGTACTAAGCCAAGTTTCGTTAACTATACAGTCTGCATCTGTTGTTACAATTAAATTACCTTTTGAAAGATTAATTGCTTTTATGATGGCATTTTTTTTACCAAAATTATCGGTAAGTTTATAAATATTGAAGTTGCTTTTATTTTCACAAAATTTTTCAACTAAATTATATGTATTATCTGTCGAAAAATCATCAATTATAATTACTTCATAATTGTTTTTGTTAAAATCTTGATATTCAATAGATTTTAATAAAAGTATTATGTTTTCTTCTTCATTTCTTGCTGCAATTATAACACTTATTAAAATATCAAAAGGGTTCGTCCAGCCCTTTTGATATTCTTGTGTTTTATTCCATGCTTTTATAAGAATAATAATGAAATAAAAATAACAAATAGCTAAAAATGAAGCTATTATGAAATAGTAAATCATATATTAACCTTCAGCATTCTCATCTGTAAAATCATCATCAGATTCTGTATTCATATCTTTTTCTTCAGTAATATTAAAATCAGAAGGAATATCGAAAATTCCATCAGGGAAACTGCTGGTTTCTTCTATTTTAGTTGCTTCTTTTAACATTTGCATTCCATTTTGTTCGCCAAGCATTTTCATAATAAGATTTTTCCAAACCCAAATTTTATATGTAACGCCATCTTGAGCAAAACTATATACCTGACATTCTTTGTCTAGAATTTTTTCAGTTCCTTCTTTTTTGCCGCCAACTTCTGCTAAATATTTTTCTTGAAATGTGTGCATACTAACATTTTCGTTATCAACTTCAGCATCGACTTTAAATTTAGATCCCATTTTTTGTTCCATCGACAATGTATAAAAATATCCATCTTTTACAATACTTCTAACAGTCATTTTTGTGCCCATCATTTCTGTTTCAGAAACTGTGCACTCAATTTTGCCATGGTCTTTAAAATATAAGGTCATATTTGCGCTTGCGCCCATTATTTCATTCTTAAATTCTATAATTCCAGATTCAAAAGGATATTCTACAAAAGAATTATTACCTGAAATGTTAGAATCTTTATTATCAGACTGTTGGTCGTTATTTTCTGAATTTTCATCGGTTGTTGAATTATTACAAGCGAAAATAAATATTGCAATAAAACTTAGTAAAAATAATTTTTTCATGTAGATTGATTTTATTTAATATTACGTAATGATAAAAAACAAATTTAAAAAAAATACTTAAAACTCCTATTTGACATTCCAAGTAAAATTTATTGTATTAATAGAACTTTCTTTTTACCAAATAAATACTTCCAATAATAGCTGGTAAAGCAAGATTGATAATCCATAAACTAATCGACGAAATTAGTATCGCTAAATCATTATTGATGAAAATTCCTATAAAAAATATCGCAACAGAACCTCTAATCCCAATTTCTGCTAAAGCAAATGATGGAATTGCAAATAGAAAAAGATAATTTAAAGCTATTGAAATAAATGCTTCGGTGATGCTAATTTCTACTCCAAAAAATTTCAACAATAAAAAAAACTGAGAAAAGAAAACAAAATATCTTAATAAACTTAATGATAATACTTTTATTAATACTGTTGATTTATAGTTACTTGCGAAGTCGAATTTATATGCCCATTTTTTCAATAAATTTATTTTCGATGTTAAGTATTTCCAAATTTTAGGTTTAAAAAATATTAAACTTATTAAGATAAGAAGCAATATTGAAAATATAATAAATATTATGTACTGATTTTTTGATATAAATATCGCTGAAGAACTTCTGAAAAATAAAATTAAAGCTAAAATTCCCAAGCTTAAAGTAATTATTGTTTGACTTAGGCTTCCAACAAAAGTTGCTAAACTTGCAGAAATTCTGTTTTCTTTTTTTAATAAAACAGGTCTTCCAACAAATTCACCTATTCTATTTGGTGTTATTATTGCAAAACTTAAACCAACAAAAATTGATTTTAAAGATTTTATAATTGATATTTTTTCAATATCTGTTAAAAGAATTTTCCATTTAGTCGATTCTAATAACCAATTTAAAGGCATTAACAAAAAGGCTGATAATAAGATGTTATATTTAGCAGTATTTATATCAAATTCAGTACTGAATTTATTCCATAAGTTGCTGTATTCTAGTAATTTATATGCTATATAACTATAGCTTATTAATACAATTATCAGTTTTAAAAATAATAAATGCTTTTTATTATTTTTAAAATACTTGCTTTGTTTCAACAACTTTAGTACTCTTATTATTAACAACTGGAAGAAGAATCAAAGCAATTACACCAACTATAAGAAGGAATAAATTCATTGCGCCATGAGCTGCAAGCGCAAAAGCATTTGCATCAGGTATTTTTGCAATGCCATAAATAGCTAAAGTTTCAATAGTCATAAAATGCCATGTTCCAATCCCTCCTGGTGAAGGCGCTACCATTCCAAAACTTGCCATTACAAAAACTGTTAATCCAGACAATAACGATAAATGTTCAGTAAATTTAAAACTCCAAAAAGTTACATATATCATTGAAAAATACATAACCCATATAAAAACAGAATGAAAAATAAAAGACCATTTTTTATCCATTTTTCTAACAGTATCAATGCCTGAAATGAAGTTTTTAGCTAATTCAGAAATTTTAATATAAATCAAACTCTTTTTAAATTTTTTTCTAAAAAAATATGCACTAGCTAAAGTAATTGCTATTATAATTAAAAAAACTATCAAATATTTAATTTGTAAAATAGATGATACTTTTTGCTCAACTCCTGGATTATTATGTATAAATTCTAAAACAACATTATATTGAGTTAACAAAACAACAATAAGTAAAATAAAAAGCATTATAAAATCAAAGGTTCTTTCAATTACAACTGTTCCTAAAAGCTTTGATAATGATACTTTTTCGTATTTCTTAATAATACTGCATCTTGTTATTTCACCCGAACGAGGTATTGCCATGTTTGAAATGTACATTACTAATACAGCAAAAAAGACGTTTATTATTCTAACTTTATGTCCTAAAGATTCAATTAGTAATTGCCATCTAACTGCTCTGCTAAAATGGCTTAAAATTGATAAAAAAAGAGAAACCCCAATCCAAAAATAATTTGCCTCTTTAAGTGCATCAACAATTCCACCAACATTTTGATCTTTATAAACCCACCAAAAAATTAATATCCCAATACTTAAAAAAAATACAAATTTTATTATTGTATAGATATTTTCTTTCAAAAAAATTAAAATATGATTACTTAAAAAAAGTACAAATTTTAATATAGTATATATTTTCTCTTTCAAAATATTCAAAAAACTTGTTAATATTATTTTATCTTAATTTTTATAATTTAATTTGCAAATATAATATTATAATTATCTTTAAAGATAAATTATAATTGTGAGATAAATATTTTTTGAAAATTTAACAATTGATGATAATAAAAAAAGTAAAACCAAAAAAATACTTAGGTCAGCATTTTTTAAATGATAAAATTATAGCAGAACAAATAGTTAATAGTATAAACATAGATAATTTTAATGAATTAATAGAAATTGGTCCGGGAATGGGAGTTTTGACCGAATTTTTATTGAAAAAAAACATTAAAACAAGTTATGTTGAAATTGATAAAGAGGCTGTTGATTATTTAATTGAACATTTTCCAAATATCTCTGATAAATTAATTAGTGCAGATTTTCTTAAAATTGATATTGAAACTGACTTTAATGGGAAATTAGGAATTATTGGTAATTTCCCATATAATATTTCAAGTCAAATATTATTTAAAGTATATCATCATAAAGATAAAGTAAATGAATTAGTTGGCATGTTTCAAAAAGAAGTGGCCGATAGAGTTGTTTCAAAACCCGGAAATAAAGTTTATGGAATATTAAGCGTTTTATTACAAGCATATTACAATATCGAAACATTACTTATTCTGGAACCGGAAAACTTTACGCCACCACCAAAAGTAAAATCATCAGTAATTAGACTTGTTAGAAATAATAAAGTTAAAATTGATTGTGATGAAAAATTATTTTTTAGAATCATTAAACTTTCTTTTAATCAAAGAAGAAAAGTAATTAGAAACTCTTTAAAAAGTATGGTTGATACAGATAGTTTAAATTCTGAATTTTTAAGAAAAAGACCAGAGCAACTATCTGTAGATGAGTTTATTAAATTAACAAATCAAGTCAGTGAAATTATATAATTGTGTAATTTAATTATTACAATTTATGAAAATTTTAGGAAAGAAGATTATAAGCAAATCAAAATATCTTAATTTTGTGGCGCGGGAATTTATTAATCAAAATGGTGAAAATGATTTTTGGTATTCGGCAGAAAGACCAAACAGTGGAAAAACTGTAATTGTTGCTGCAACTGTTGATGATAAAATTGTTGTTACAAAAGAATTTAGAGTTGCAATTGATGATTATGAATGGAGTTTGCCAGCAGGATTAGTTGATGGAAATGAAAAACCCGAAGAAACAGCAATAAGAGAACTTAAAGAAGAAACCAATTTAGATGTTGAAAAAGTAATTTCTGTGAGTCCTTATTTATATAATACTGCTGGAATGACTAACGAAGTAGTTTCAATTGTTTTTGTTAAAGCAGGCGGCACAATAAATCAATTAGCAAATGAAAGTTCAGAAGAGATAAAAACATTTTTAATGAATAAGTCTGATATTCAAAATCTTATAAACGACAGGAATAAAAAATTTTCAGCAAAAGCATGGCTTATTTTTGACAGATTTATTAAAGAAGGAATCAGCTTTTCCGAATAAGTATTTTGAACTTAGAAAGCTTTTTATTCTTATTAAAAAATATATAAATAAATGCGTTTCGAATTAACTAAAGAATATATAGCAGAATTTAAGAACCTTATTTCAAATCAGGATGAAAAAACTGTAACTGATTTAATGTCTAAATTACATGCTGCAGATATTGCTGAAATATATTACGACTTAAATATTGATGAAGCAAAGTTTATTTTTCTATTATTAGATGGAGATAAAGCCGCTGATGTTTTAGCTGAACTAGAAGAAGACGATAGAATTAAATTTTTAAACTCACTTCCAAGTGATATAATTGCTAAGCAATTTATAGATCACATGGATTCCGATGATGCTGCAGATATTCTTGGCGATATGTCTGAAGAAAGAAAGGATGAAGTGCTTTCTTTTATAAATGATGTTGAACAAGCAGGAGATATTGTAGATCTTTTAAATTACCACGAAGATACTGCCGGAGGTTTAATGGCCAAAGAGTTAATCATGGTTAATGAAAAGTGGGATGTCGAAACATGTGTAAAAGAAATTAGAAAATTAGCTCAGGAAGTAGATGAAGTGTATTATGTATATGTTGTTGATGATGATGATATTTTAAAAGGAACTTTATCTTTAAAAAGGCTTATTGTTTCTCAAAGTTCAACCTTAGTTTCTGATATTAGCAATAAAGAAATAATTTCTGTAAAAGCTGATTTGCCCGCTGAAGATGCAGCAATAATAGCAGGAAAATATGATTTAGTATCATTGCCTGTTGTAGATAGTATTGGTAGATTAATTGGTAGAATTACAATTGATGATGTTATTGAAGTAATTCAGGAAAAAGCCGAAAAAGATTATCAAATGGTTTCTGGTATTACTGAAGATGTTGAACCAACAGATAGAGTTTGGGTATTAACCCGAGCTCGTCTGCCTTGGTTGCTTATTGGCTTAGTTGGTGGAGTGTTTGATACTCAGGTAATTGGTAATTTTGAAAGTGCTCTTGCACAATATGCATCTATGATATTTTTTATCCCACTTATTGCCGCAATGGGCGGTAATGTTGGAGTTCAGTCATCTTCTATTATAGTTCAAGCACTAGCAAGTAATACTATTGGTTATGATAGTTTATTTAAAAGATTGCTAAAAGAACTTTCGGTGGCTTTTATTAATGCTATTATATTATCAGCACTTATATTTATATTTAGCTTTTTGTTTTATGATTCAATAGTTTTATCAATTTCTGTTAGTGTTTCGTTAGTAATCGTTGTTGTTTTTGCTTCAGTTTTTGGTACTTTTGTTCCTTTGGCTCTTGATAAATTTAATATTGATCCGGCGCTTGCAACGGGGCCATTTATCACAACTGTTAATGATATTACTGGTTTGCTAATTTATTTAAGCATAGCTCACTTTATTTTTTCTAATTTCTCTTAAAAACTTAAGCCGAATTATTCACGTAATTAGGGAGTTATAAAGTTAAATGTTTAAAATTCATAAAATTATGTGATATTTAGATGTATTTCAACAGCTCAGATATGGGCTATAAAATTAGAACAAAAAATCAACATAAAATTTTGACTTTCAACTCCACATTTTTATGAATAATGTGGGCTAAACTAAGTTGACGCAATTGCTTCAACAGGGTTTAATTTTGCAGCTTTATATGCAGGAATTATTCCTGAAATAATTCCTATCGATATAGAGATTATTAAGCCAAGTGAAACATTCCATAAACTTAGAGAGAAATCCATTTCAAATACACTAGAAATTATTTGTGTGCCAATAAATATAATTAATAAACCCAAAACACCTCCAATAAGCGACAAAATAATAGATTCGTAAAGAAATTGAAGTAAAATAAAATAATTTTTTGCACCTAATGCTTTTTGTATGCCAATTAATTTAGTTTGTTCTTTAACAGAAACAAACATAATATTTGCAATACCAAAACCACCAACCAAAATTGAAAAACCACCAATAATTATTCCTGTAATATCAATAATTTTAAAAAGTGAATCAAATCCTTGAGAAATAAGACTCGATTGGTTTAACGCAAAGTTATCATCTTCAGTGGGTTTCAAGCGTCTTATTGAGCGCATTATTCCTGTCAATTCATCAATTAGTTCATTTGAACTCACACCTTCATTTGCCTTTATCATTATTAATGGACCTAGCCTTTCGTTTCTCAAATCAAAAATACTTTTTGCATAATTAATTGGGATAAGTATTTGATTGTCCATATTCATTCCAAACAAATCGCTTCCTTCTTTTTTAAAAACTCCAATAACTTTGAGCTTTTTCCCTGACATTTTTATCGTTTTTCCTATTGGATTTATATTTGGGAATAAATCTTTCGCAATTTCACTCCCTATAAGAGCAAAGTTTTTTCCATTATTAGATTCAAAAAGTGAAAAATATCTGCCTTCTGTCAATTCAAAAGATCTTATATTTTCATACTCATGAGAAGCTCCAACAATATTTATGTTATCTGCATAATTATCCTCAAATTGAATGTTTTTTTCAGCAAAAATCATGAAAGCAGCATCTTTTGCCAACTGCGATTTTTTCATTATTTTACCAGCCTCTTCAAGTTTTGGAACAGGCCGGTTTAAATATTTCCACCAAGGATAATCACCGCCCATAGCCCATGGCCATTTTTGAACATAAATTACATTGTCGCCAAGTTTTGAAATGCTAGTCCTTATGCTGTTTTCAAGTGAATCAATCACTGTAAATACTGTGATAATTGCAAAAATACCAATTGTTATTCCAAGCAAAGAAAGTAAAGTCCTTAATTTATTTGTAACCAACGAGTTGAGTGCAAAAAGAAAACTCTCCTTTAAAAGATATAAGATTATCATCAGGATTTATTTTTTATAATTTTAACAAAGATACTAAATACAATTAAAAAGCAAATTATATGAGATATGTTAATGCAAATATGAAATTATTATTTTTTTCAATAATAATTTATAGAATTATTGATGATTATTAATCTGAGTTCGATATAAGAAAAAAATAAATTAACTGAGACTTTTTGCATAAAAAAAACTTCAAATAGCTATATTGTTATATTTTATATAATTGCACCATTATAAAACAATACAATTAAACCAGCATTCTTAAAAATCGGATTTTTTATATTTTACACAAAATATTCTATATCAAAAACAAAATAAAGTAAGCTTTCCATTATTAAAATATTACATTTAAAAATTTAAATTAACTTGTTCATTATTTTGTCAATTATATTTATATTTTAGATAATTTACATTTACAAAATTATTTTTAATATGTTAAGAACCTTGTTGATAAGTATGTGTGTAAATTTATTTGATTTTTTGTAAATTAAAGTTGATAAATGATTTGAAATTATTAATTTTGTTGATTATTTAAAAAGCTTGAAAATGAGTGATTTGAAAAAAATAAAATCTGCTTTAATTTCCGTTTTCCATAAAGATGGTTTAGATGAAATGGTTCTGGAACTAAAAAATTTAGATGTTAATATTTTTTCTACCGGAGGAACAAAATCTTTTATTGAAAGCTTAAATGTTGATGTTCAGTCTGTTGAGAGCTTAACATCTTATCCCTCAATTTTAGGTGGACGAGTTAAAACTCTTCATCCTAAAGTATTTGGAGGTATTTTAGCAAGAAGAGAAAACGAAAACGATAAGAAAAGTTTAAATGAATATGAAATCCCTGAATTAGATTTGGTTATTGTTGATTTGTATCCTTTTGTTGATACTGTAAATTCAGGCGCTTCTGAGCAAGAAATTATTGAAAAAATTGACATTGGCGGTATTTCTTTAATTCGTGCTGCAGCAAAAAATTTTAATGATGTTTTAGTCGTATCTTCAAAAAATCAGTACAAAAATTTATTGAAAATTTTAAAAGAAAACAAAGGGATTACTGATATTGAAACAAGGAAAACTTTTGCAAAACAGGCATTTGATATTTCATCTTCATACGATACTGCTATTTTTAATTATTTTTCAGGAAATGAACCATCAAGCTTTAAAACAGATATCTCGCAAAAAAGAAAATTAAGGTATGGCGAGAATCCACATCAAAGTGGATTTTTTTACGGCGAATTCGATAAATTATTTGAACAAATTCATGGAAAAGAAATTTCATATAATAATTTACTTGATATCGAAGCTGCTGCTAATTTAATCTCTGAATTTACAGAAACAACATTTGCAATCTTAAAACATAATAATGCATGTGGTTTGGCTTCAAGAGATAATTTGAAACAAGCATGGAATGATGCACTTGCAGGAGATCCAATATCAGCATTTGGAGGTGTTTTAGCTTCAAATAGAGAGATAGATATAGAAACAGCAGATGAAATTAACAAACTGTTTTTTGAAGTAATTATTGCTCCAAGTTATTCAAATGAAGCTTTAATTATTTTAAAATCGAAAAAGAATAGGATTATACTTAAAAAAAATAATATTGAGCTTCCAAAAAAACAATTTAGATCTTTATTAAATGGCGTTTTAGTTCAAGATAAGGACTTAAAAACTGAAATTAAAGAAGATATGAAACTTGTTACGGTTAACAGCCCAAAAAAAGAGCAATATAATGATTTAGCTTTTGCAAATATTTTGGTTAAGCATTCAAAGTCAAATACAATTGTTTTAGCAAAGAACAAACAGCTAATTGCCAGTGGAGTTGGTCAAACATCAAGAATTGATGCCTTAAAACAAGCAATTGAAAAAGCAAAACAATTTGGTTTTGATTTAAAGGGCGCAGTTATGGCATCTGATGCTTTTTTCCCTTTTGCCGATTCGGTTGAAATTGCTAATAATGAAGGTATTAATGCTGTAATTCAGCCAGGAGGTTCAATCAAAGATCAAGATTCTATAGATTATTGTAATAAAAACAATATGTCTATGGCATTTACAGGAATCAGACATTTTAAACATTAATTATACAAACAAGAAAAGATATTATAAAATATGGGTTTATTTTCTTTTTTATCGCAAGAAATTGCTATTGATTTAGGAACTGCAAATACAATTATTATTCAAAACGATAAAATAGTTGTTGACGAGCCGTCCATTGTTGCCATTGATACAAATACAGGTAAAATGATTGCTATTGGTTCCCAGGCAAGACAAATGCATGGGAAAACACATGAAAACATTAGAACTATTCGTCCTCTTAGAGATGGGGTTATAGCTGATTTTAATGCTGCTGAGATGATGATTAGAGGTTTAATAAAAATGGCAAGCTCGAAAAAAAGTGTTTTTGCAGCAAATTTAAAAATGGTAATTTGTATACCATCAGGAAGTACTGAGGTTGAAATTAGAGCGGTAAGAGACTCTGCTGAACATGCAGGTGCAAGAGAAGTTTTCTTAATCCACGAACCTATGGCTGCGGCTTTAGGAATAGGTTTGGATGTTCAAGCACCAGAAGGCAGTATGGTTATTGATATTGGGGGAGGTACAACAGAGATTGCGGTAATATCTTTAGGTGGTATAGTTGCTAATAAATCTATAAGAACTGCAGGTGATGATTTTACTCTTGAAATACAAGAATATATGCGTCATCAACACAATTTAAAAATTGGAGAAAGAACAGCAGAAGCTATTAAAATAAATGCAGGTGCAGCAATTCCTGACATTGAAAATCCACCACCTGATTTTATGGTTAGAGGTCCACATCAAATGACTGCTTTACCAGTAGAAATACCTGTTTCATATCAAGAAATAGCACATTGTTTAGATAAATCATTAGCTAAAATTGAAACAGCTATTATAAGTGTACTTGAAGAAACACCACCTGAACTTTATGCCGATATCTTTAATAAAGGCATCTATCTTGCTGGCGGAGGAGCTTTACTTAGAGGACTAGATAAACGATTAAATGAAAAGACTAATATTCCTGTTCATATAGCAGAAGATCCTCTTCATGCAGTAGCCAGAGGTACTGGAATTGCTCTTAAAAATGTTGATAAATTCCATTTCTTAATGAGATAATTTTTTGTTATTTATAGATGAATACACTACTGAAAGTAATTGTACGTTTTCACTTTCTATTAATTTTCATTATTCTTGAAACAATATCTTTGAGCCTTTTTATTTCTGAAGATATTAACAAAAAAAATGTTGTTTATAGTTCTGCTAATGTAGTTTCGGGTTATTTTTATAATAAAATTAATAATTGGAGATCATATTTTATTTTAGCTAAAGAAAATGAAGATTTAAGAGCTGAAAATTTAAAATTAAAAAATGATATTCAGATAATAGAAAAAAATAAGGACAATAAATCTTTTCAAAAATCAGATTCTCTTCAATATCCATATATTGCTGCAAAAGTTATAAATAACACGGTATACAAAGGGAAAAACTACATGACAATTGACAAAGGCAAGCTAGATGGTGTTGATAAAGATTGTGGCATAATTGGAAATGAAGGAATTGTTGGTGTTGTAGCTGCCGTTTCAAATAGATACGCTCTTGTTGTATCTCTTTTAAATGAAAGACTAGCTCTAAGTGCAAAAATTAAAAAAAACAACTATTTTGGAACTTTAAAATGGAATGCTGATGATTATAGATTTGCTGAGTTTACCGAAATACCCAATCATACTAATATAAATATTGGCGACACAGTTGTTTCAAGTGGATTTTCAGCAATTTTTCCTGAAGGAATTAATCTTGGAGTAATTTATAAAGTTGAAACGAGTGAAAGCAATAATTTTTATGACTTAAAAGTTAAATTATCAACCGATTTTAAAAGCATAAGAAATGTGTATGTAATTAAAAATTTACAACGAAAAGAGCAAATTAATCTCGAAAATTTAGCAGAAGATGAGTATTAATATTATTTATCGAAATATCATTAGATTTTTTATTTTGATTTTTTTACAAATCTTTATTTTTAATAATATCAATGTAACAAGTTTTGGAATAATTCCATTTGTTTATATACTTTATATTATTCTTTCACCTTTTGAAACTCCTAATTGGTTGTTATTAATAACTGCTTTTTTTCTTGGCTTACTTATAGATATATTTTCAGATACATTAGGGTTAAATTCATCAGCTTCAGTGTTAATAGCATTTATAAGGCCTTGGATACTAAATTCTTTATCTCCAAGAGATGGATATGAAGTATCAACTTTTCCCCGAATTTATTATCAAGGATTAGTTTGGTTTATAAAATATGCGGCAATTCTTATCTTATTTCATCAAATTGCCTATTATTTTTTAGATGCTTTTGGATTTGATAATTTAGGATTAACATTAATAAAAGTAATAATTGGTTCATTCATTACTTTATCAATAATTGTTTTAAGTCAATATATAGTTTACAGAAAGTAATTAGTTTCAATTTTGGAAACAACAAATTCAAATAGACAATATTTTATTGCCGGATTTATAATATTGATTTTGCTTATCTATATAGCTAAATTAGCTTCTCTTCAGATAATGGAAAATACTTATAAAAGATCTGCCGATAATAATGTGTTTAGACATATTATTCAATATCCTTCACGTGGTTTGATTTTTGATAGGAATGGCGATTTATTAGTTTATAATCAACCTGTTTATGATGTTATTGTTGTTCCTAACGAATTAGAAGTTTTTGACACAACAGAATTTTGTAATATTGTAAATATTTCAAAAGACGAGCTTAATAAAAAATTAGAAGAAGCCAAAAGTTATTCAAGATTTAAACAAACAATCATAATTCAACTTTTACCTTTTGACAAATATGGCTTACTCGCTGAAAAACTTTACAAATTTAGAGGCTTTTACACGCAAACAAGAACCATAAGATCTTATACTAAACCAATAGCAGCTAGTCTTTTAGGATATGTTGGAGAAGTAGATGATAAAATGATTAAAAAAAATGCTTATTATAAATCAGGAGATTATATTGGAATTAGCGGAATAGAAAAATCATACGAAAATAATTTAAGAGGACGAAAAGGAATAAATATATTTCTGGTTGACGTTCATAACAGATTAAAAGGGAGCTATAAAGATGGCAAATTTGATACATTAGCTGTAGTAGGTTCAAATATTGTTACTTCAATAGACTCTAAATTGCAAGCTTACTGCGAATTATTATTAAAAAACAAAAAAGGGAGTATTGTTGCAATTGAACCCTCAACTGGTGAAATATTAGCCCTTGCTACAAGCCCAACATACGACCCGAATTTGCTGGTTGGTAGAGAAAGAACAGATAATTACAGAAAACTTCTTTTAGACAATGAAAAACCTTTATTTAATCGAGCAATAAGAGCAATGTATCCTCCCGGATCAACTTTTAAACCTGTAAATGCACTAATAGGTTTGCAAGAAGAAGTAATTACTGCAAAAACTGTTTTGCCTTGTAATGGAGGCTATAGAGTAGGAAGTTTTCATCAGCATTGTCACCATGGCTCGGCTGTTACATTTACTTATTCAATTCAAGGCTCATGTAATGCATATTATTCACAAGTATTCATGAAGATTTTAAAAAATAGCAAATATGAGTCAATTGGGTTGGCATATAAGAGTTGGCGAGATTATCTTCAAAAGTTTGGAATAGGAAGAAAATTAAACACTGATTTAATAAATGAAGTTAGTGGATTAGTATATTCTAAAGAGCATTATGATAAATATTTTGAAGTAGAAAGAAGATGGAAACCTCTTAGACTGGTTTCTATGGCTATCGGTCAGGGTGAACTTGGAATTACTCCTTTACAAATGGCAAATGTTACATCAGCAATTGCAAACAGAGGATATTATTATATTCCACATATTGTAAAAAATATTAATAGAAATGATAGTATTGATAACAGATTTTATCAAAAACAATATGTAGGAATTGATTCTGTTTATTTTGAACCTGTTATTGAAGGTATGGAATTGGTTGTTAAAGCTGGTACAGCAAGAAGTGCATTTCTTGATAATATAAGTATTTGTGGAAAAACAGGTACTGCAGAGAATCCACATGGAAAAGACCATTCAATATTTATTGCATTTGCGCCTAGAGATAATCCAAAAATAGCAATTGCAATTTTTGTTGAAAATGCAGGTTTTGGAAGCACATGGGCTGCGCCTATGTCTAGTTTAATAATCGAAAAATATATAAATGACTCTATTTCAAGACAATATCTTGAAGATAGAATTATTAATACAAACCTAATGAACCCAACAAAGTGAGAAGAACATCAAATGTAATTTCGAATATCGATTGGACTACAGTTGCGATATATTTCATTCTTGTGATTTTAGGTTGGGGAAATATATATGCGGCTGTTTATAACGAAGATCATGGAAATATATTTGATATAACTCAAAGATATGGAAAACAATTAATTTGGATATCGATTTCAATTGTTTTGATTATTTTAATATTCATTATCGATTCAAAAGCATATGATTTTTTTGCTTATCCTGCATATTTATTTATGCTGATAATTTTAATTGCTGTATTATTATTTGGAACAAAAGTACATGGAGCAAGATCATGGTTTGAAATAGGAAGTATAAGAATACAACCGGCTGAATTTGCAAAACTTACTACTGCATTGGCTTTAGCCAGATTTATGAGTGCTTATAATTTTAAAATAACTAGAATTAATGATTTAATAAAAGCAACAGTTATTATATTTACACCTTCAGCATTAATTATTTTACAAAATGATACTGGTTCTGCTTTAGTTTATTTTAGTTTTATAATTGTTCTATATCGTGGTGGTTTATGGTCATGGATTATAGCTTTATTTGCAATTTTAGGAGTTTTGTTTGTTTCTGCATTAATGATAGATGTGTATTATTTAACTATTATTTTACCTATTTTATCGATTCTTATATTTTATATATTTGAAAGGAACATTAAAGCTGCCTTAGTAGGACTGTTGGTTTTAATTTCGGTTAATTTAGTTTTTATTGTAGGGAATATTTATTTTTTTAATTTACCTAAATCCTATATTTTATTTCTCGGAATAATATCAACAATAATAGTTTTAATTTATCCTGTATATATTAATAAAATAAAAAACTTTGCGTTAATAGCTTCAATATTAATAGGTTCGTTGTTTTTTACATTCTCAGTTGATTATTTATTTCATAAAGTTTTAGAAAAACATCAGAGAACAAGAATTAATGTTCTTTTAGGACTTGAAAGTGATCCTACAGGAGTTGAATATAATGTTAATCAATCTAAAATTGCTATTGGTTCAGGTGGTTTTTCCGGCAAAGGCTTTTTACAAGGAACTCAAACAAAATTTGATTTTGTACCGGAACAAGATACCGATTTTATTTTTTGCACAGTTGGTGAAGAATGGGGTTTTATAGGAACTTCTGTAATAATTTTGTTATTTATGTTTTTGCTATTGAGGTTGATAAATATGGCTGAACGTCAGAAGAGTAGATTGAGCCAATTTTATGGTTATGGCGTTATATCAATTTTATTTTTTCATATTGTTATAAATATTGGAATGACAATAGGTTTGGTACCTGTAATTGGTATTCCTTTGCCTTTTTTTAGTTATGGTGGTTCTTCTTTGTGGTCGTTTACTATTTTATTATTTATTTTTATAAGGTTTGATGCTTCAAGAATAGAGCAGCTTTGAAATAGAGCTTAATTCTTCTTTTACATATTGATCAATCTCTTTGTAAAAATGATTAAATTTCGTGTTGAACTCATCATAATTTTCCGTTAGTATTTTTATTGCAAAATCTGTTTCATATGGAAGTGATGTATATTTAGACATTGCTGTTAAAACATCACTTATTCCTATTATTTTTTTATAACTTAATAATCTTTTTTTTGCAATTAAAAATGGCAATACCCTTTTTATTTTTGGAGGTAAAATTTTATAATTGTGGATTAATAAAGCGTGCGTATTTGAAATAAAGTTTTCGAATTTTTGTTCAGAATACTCTTCCCAATTATTAGCTAAAAAATAATCATAAAAAATATCCACTACAATACCAGAATGTTTTTTGTACTTTTCTCTCAAAGTAAATGATAGTTCTTTGGTAATTTGATGATTATCAGTAAAATAATCAATTTTTCTGTGCAGAATTATTCCTGTTTGAATATTTGTTGAAAATACTTTATAGTTTTTCCCTTTTACTGCATCAGCAATAAAATTTCCTAGCTTAATTTCATCATTATCACCAGATAAAAGTAAATGTGCTAAATAGTTCATTAAAAAAAATCAATAATTGAGTATTATGCAAATTTATCATACCAAAACTTATAAAAAAAATATTTTTCTAAACATAGATAAAACTCATTATTTATTAGAATTTAAAAATGTATATTTGTCAATGATCAATAAAAATTAATTAACACTTAAAACTTAAACAATTATGGCAAAAAAGAATGTTATCATTATTGGTGCTGCCGGAAGAGATTTCCATAACTTTAATACCTATTTTAGAAACAATGATTTGTATAATGTGGTTGCTTTTACTGCAGCTCAAATTCCTGATATAGATGGCAGAAAATATCCAGCTGAATTAGCAGGCGAACTTTATCCTCAAGGAATTCCTATTTATGCTGAAGAAGATCTTACAAAATTAATAGAAGAAAACAATGTTGATAATTGTGTTTTTTCGTACAGCGATGTTCCTTATGAGAGAGTTATGAGAATGAGTGCTTTGGTTAATGCTGCCGGAGCTAATTTTGAATTGTTAGGTCCAAAGGATACTATGATAAAAAGCACTAAACCTGTTGTGGCTGTTGTTGCTACTCGTACAGGATGCGGAAAAAGTCAAACCTCACGAAAAGTTATTGAATATCTAATGGCAAAAGGCTTAAAAGTTGTTGCTGTTCGTCATCCAATGCCTTACGGCGATTTAGTTGCTCAAAAAGTTCAAAGATTTGCAGAAGTTGCTGATCTTAAGAAACATAAATGCACTATCGAAGAAATGGAAGAATATGAACCACATGTAGTTAGAGGAAATGTAATTTATGCAGGTGTTGATTATGAAGCAATTTTAAGAGACGCAGAAAAAGATCCTGATGGATGTGATGTTATTTTATGGGATGGTGGTAATAATGACTTTTCTTTTTACAAACCTGATTTAACTATTACTGTTGCCGATCCTCATCGTGCGGGACATGAATTAAGCTATTATCCCGGAGAAGTAAATATGAGATTAGCTGATGTTATTGTTATAAATAAAATGGATTCTGCTAGTCCTGAAGGAATTCAAATTGTACGTGAAAGTATTGCTCAGGTTAATCCAAAAGCGATTGTTGTTGACGGCGCTTCACCTATTAAAGTTGATAATCCTGAACTTATTAAAGGTAAAAGAGTTCTTGTTGTTGAAGACGGACCAACTTTAACTCATGGAGAAATGAAACTTGGAGCAGGAACAATTGCTGCTCAAAAATTTGGTGCTGCTGAAATTATTGATCCAAGAAATAATGCTGTTGGTAAATTAGCCGAAACTTACAGAATTTATCCAAATATTGGCAATTTATTGCCTGCAATGGGATATAGCGAACAGCAACTTAAAGATTTGGAACAAACTATTAAAAATGTTGATTGCGATTCTGTAATTATTGGAACTCCGATAGATTTAAATAGAATTATTAAAATAGACAAACCAAATACTCGTATTTATTACGATTTACAAGAAATTGGTGAACCTAATTTAGATATGGTTTTAACTGATTTTTCTATAAAACACAGACTAGCTTAATGTGAAAAAATGCATTTTTAAAAAAAGATGGAAGGTTTTTTTAACTTCCATCTTTTTTTACTTTATTTATGAGCATCAATATAAATTTTTTCGCCGCAATGTGGACAAATAATAAATGCATTTGATGTATTCTGATTATTTCCTTTTGAAACAACGCTTAAAGGAATTATATCTTTTAAATTATAAGTGTTTTGACCAAATCCATCCATATCCTCAATTACAACGCCGAAAAAAAAACAGATTAATCTTCCGTTAAAGGATTTGTTATCATTACGAGTAAATGTATATTCACATTGGTTGTTTCCAATATTTTTACCACCACTAAGACTTATATAATCTTTGAATAAAACATCAATATTTTTAATATAATCTCCATCTTTTGATTGAACTGTAAATGCTGTAAAACTGCTAATAAGAGTTTTTTTGTTTGTGTCTTTAAAACTTATAAATTTTCCTTTAACCCTTTTTCCGTCTTTCGCCTTTATATTCTATTGTTGCATTTTTTGTAAATCCTTGAGATTGAGCTAAATAGCTGTTTGATAAATTAAATATCGAAAAAACAATTAAGGTTGATAATAATGTAATTTTGCTTTTCATAAAATTAATATTTTAGTTACATATAATTATAACTTTTTTAAATAAAAAAAATTATATTGCAGAGTTAATTTAATTATAAAATGGTAAAAATGAAACAGAATTTATTTTTCACAATACTTATTATTTTTTTGATATTTGGGTTTAATTATTCTAAACTACAGGCTCAAAATTTATCTGAAAATGCAGAAATAAGCCTTATAACTTGTAATCCAGGCGAAGAACTTTATTCTGTTTTCGGACATAATGCAATAAGAGTAAAAGATTTTAATAAAGGAATAGATTGGGTTTATAATTATGGAACATTTAGTTTCGATGAACCAAATTTTTATGTGAAATTTGTTCGGGGAAAGCTTAATTATCAATTGAGTGTCAACCACATGCGAAATTTTCTTTATTCGTACATATTAGAAAATAGATCGGTTTACGAACAGGTTTTAAATTTAAATCAAGAACAAAAACAGAAGATTTTTGAATATTTAGAAAACAACAGAAAACCCGAAAATAAATATTATTTATACGATTTCTTTTTTGATAATTGTGCAACACGTATTAGAGATGTTATGGAAATTAATCTTGCTGAAGATTTAAAATTTGATTCGGATTATAAAGATACTCTTACTTTTAGAGATATGCTAAAGCCTTATTTACAAGAACATCCATGGTCGAGATTTGGAATTAGATTAATTCTTGGCGATATTACTGATAGAAATGTAAATTTATCGGAAACAATGTTTATTCCGGATTATGTTAGAAATGCATTTTCAAAAGCTAAAATTACTATAAATGGGAGCGATGAAAATTTTATAAAACACAATGCAATTTTATTTAAGCAAGTTGAAACTGATACAGAAAATTGTTTATTAATAAGTCCGATGGCAATATTTTTATATGTTTTAGTATTTTCAATAATTTTATTAATGATTGAAATAAAAAGAAATACAATTTTTAAAATATTTGATTTTATTTTCTTTTTATTTATAGGAATTATTGGTCTTATTTTATTTTTAGTTTGGTTTGCAACCGATCATACAGCAGTTGTAAATAATTGGAATTTACTTTGGGCTTTCCCAACTCACTTTTTTATTTCTTTTATGTTGCTGATTAAAAGGCAATTAGTGTTTTTAAATTATTATTTCTTAACAAGCGGATTAATTGCTTTTTTGATTTTACCTTTTTGGTTTATTATACCACAATCTTTCAGTGTAGTTTTTATTCCTATAATTTTAACAATTACAATCAGGGCGTTTTATTACTTTTATTATTATAAATTAAACGAAAAAAATATTAAGAAGACATAATGACATTTAATTGTTGTTTATGATGACAAAAAGTCGGTTATTTTTTATATTTCAAGTCATTTTATCTTAATTTTATTGATGGTATAAAAGTTGAAAATATCAGTTCAAAACGAATTAATTTTTTAACTAAAATAGGAGGAAAATAAAATGACATTAATTAGAAGAGTAAATCACAATTATCCAAATTTTACAAATTTATTGGAAGACATTTTCGGTAATGTTGAAGCAGGAATAAATATTAATAGAAATTCAACATTGCCATCGGTAAATATTGCTGAAGAAGAAAATTTATTTAAAATTGAATTTGCAGTTCCGGGAATGGAAAAAAATGAATTTAATATTAATTTGGACAATAATGTTTTAACAGTAAAATCGGAAAAAGAACAAAAAAATGAAGAAAAAAACAAAAATTTTACTCGAAGAGAGTTTAATTACACTTCGTTTCAACGTTCTTTCACTTTGCCCGATTCTGCTAATAGCGAAGAAATAAAAGCAGAATATATAAATGGAATTTTGCAAATTGAAATTCCTAAAAAAGAAGAGGCAAAAATAAAAGCTCAAAGAAAAATTGAGATTATGTAAATTTAAAAAAGAGGCTGCCAAAATAAGGCAGCCTCTTTTTATTAATCTTCTTTAAAGTAATCTTCTTTAGAAATAATTTTTATTTCTGATTTTTTTTCGTTTAATAATGACTTGTTAATTTTGGCTAAATCATTATTAATCAAATCATTCAAATAATTATTTTTTTGTTCAATGATTTTCTCTAAATCTTTAAGTCTTTGAACCTGAGAATCAGTTGGTTTGCCTTTGTAAAACATTATGTAACCGTAAAGTTGAGATATTTTTTCTCTTAACTTTTCTTCGCCTGTAATATCTCCTTCTTTGGTTGCAACTAACTCTTTATGAAGTGTTTCCATTTTATCGTAAAGAGTATTTAGCTTTTTACTTAAGCTTTTTGAAGCTGTTTTTGCTTCAGTTTTAGATTTATCTCTAATATCAGTTATTTGAGCATCTATAAAAGCTAATTTTTCTAATAAATCGTAGGCCTGATTTACAACTTTTGCCCTAAATATTCGATCTGATTCTGAATGTGGCGAATTTGGATTAAGTTTTATATTTATTTTTGATTCATAAACATCTTCACCTTTTGTAAGTTTTACAGTATATTCGCCTGCCGGATAAAGTGGACCTTGCATTGCAAAGCCAGCTAATTGAGGCGATGCAGGAACTTTTGGCGGTTTTTTCCTTAATCGCCAAACAACTTTATTTATTCCTTTTCTGTTTCCTGCAGGTAATTTTTTTATATTATTTCCATCTTTATCAAAAATTTCAATATACATTTCACCAAAAATATGGCGTTTTTTCATGTAATATGTAATTGTAGCTGCTTCAGGTGGATTTTGACCTCTAAACTCATCATCGCCTTCAAAATTTTGGGTCATTCCTAAATCATTTATAATATAATCGTTTGATTTTAAGAACGTTAAATCTGAATTTAAGGTTTCTTCTTTTAAGTTTCTTAACGGGCTTATATCATCAATAATTAATATGCCGCGACCATGAGTTGCTAAAATTAAATCATTTTCGCGAGGATGAATAACCATGTCTCTTATTGATACATTTGGAACATTACCTTTAAATTTCGACCATAATTTACCGTCGTTTATAGAAACATATAATCCAAATTCAGTACCTAAAAACAATAAGTTTTTATTTATAAAGTCTTGTTTAATAATATGATTATTTGTGTTTAAGTTATTGTCTGATAATGAAATCCATGTTTTACCAAAATCTGTTGTTTTATAAATATATGGATTCATGTCGTTATTATAATGACCGTCAAAAGTGGCGTATGCAGTAGATTTATCGAAATTACTAGGTTCAATATATGAACACCATGTATTTACAGGCAGTTCACTAATATTTTGAATAACATTTGCCCAAGTTTTTCCACCATCTTTAGTAACTTGAATATTGCCATCATCGGTGCCAACCCAAATAATATTTTTATCTAAAGGCGATTCGTTTATAGTAATAATTGTACAATGATTTTCTGCTGTTGAATTATCAATTGTTAAACCGCCGGATTTTTCTTGCATTTGCTTTTGCGGATTATCTGTTGTTAAATCAGGTGATATTCTTTTCCAGCTATCTCCTTTATTCTCAGTTACATAAAGATATTGTGAGCCAACATACATTCTTTCTCCATCTCGGCTAAAAATAACCGGAGTATTCCAGTTAAATCTTAAATCTTCGATTTCTGCTGTTTTGTATGGTTTTATAGATTTAAATTCGTTTGTTTTAGCGTAAGCTCTGGCAATTTCGCCTCCTTGATATTGCCAAAAAATTATATTATTATCTTTTGGATCAGAATAAACACAAAAACCATCGCCAAAACCAATGCTTTTCCAATCATAATTTGTAATTCCTCCAGGGCTTTTTGAAGGGCCATACCACGAACCATTGTCTTGTAAACCGCCATAAACATTGTAAGGAGATTGCATATCAGCGCTTACATGATAAAATTGAGATAATGGAAGGTTTCTAGCAATTCGCCATGTATTTCCTTTATCTGCAGAAATATATAAACCGCCATCTGTGCCAATGTAAATCAGATTATTATCTTTTTTGCCAATATACATTGCATGCAAATCGCTGTGGAAGTTTCCGCCTTCAATTGATGTTCCGCTAAAGTTTTTACCGCCATTATCGCTAACTGTTATTCCAAAACCGGGTTTATAAACTCTGTTTGTATCAATTGGATCGGCAAAAATATTTGAAAAATAGAATGGACGTTCAGAAACAGCTCTTGTTTTGTTCATTTCTTCCCAACTTATACCTTTATCTTTTGAGCGATAAAGTGCTGTTTTTTCTGATTCAATTAATGCATAAACAATATTTGGATTAACTGAGGAAACACTAATTGCAATTCTGCCAAGAATGCCAGTTGGAAGGTCTTTTGTTAATTTTTCCCATGTTTTTCCGGCATCAATTGATTTGTAAAGTGCGCTTCCTTTTCCGCCTGAATTAAAAGTATATGCTTTTCGCTGAAATTCCCACATTGCGGCATATAAAATATTTGGATTTTCAGTATCTATTGCAATATCAGTACAACCAGTATTTTCATCTACATATAAAATATTTTCCCAAGTTTTTCCACCATCAGATGTTTTGTAAAGACCTCTTTCTTTATTTGGTCCCCATAAATGACCAAGTGCAGCTACATAAACTACATCAGAATTATTTTTATCAATAGCAATTCTGGCAATTCTTTCTGTTTCTTTTAATCCGAGAAATTTCCAGTTTTCGCCACCATCTGTTGTTTTGTAAATGCCGTTTCCTATTGATACACTGTTTCTTACCCAAGTTTCGCCGGTTCCAACCCAAACTGTATCCGGATTTTTTTGGTCTATTTTAACAGCACCAATCGATTGAGTATATTCATCAAAAATTGGCTTAAAAGTAGTTCCGCCGTTTTTTGTTTTCCATAGTCCGCCACTTGCCGAGCCTATATATATAATCCTTGGATCAGTATCTACTGCATCAAGTGCAGATACTCTTCCGCTCATTCCTGCAGGACCAATATGCCTTGCATTTAGTGCTCCAAATGTATTGTAATCAATTTTTACTTTATTTTGAGATAATATTTGATTAATAAAAATTAGATGAAGCCCTAAAATTAAAATCCAAAATTTTAAATTTTTACTTTTCATAATTTTAATTATTCTGATTTACTTTCATCATTTTTTTCAGGCCTGCTAAAAATTGTATCGTCAATATCTTCATTAAATTTAACTTCTTCTATAACAATTTGAGAAACCGAATTTCCATCCATTTTTGTTTCGATTGAAAAAGGAAAAATAATTCCTTCAACTTCTTTGTAATTACTTGAATAGCTGTCTGATGAAACTTCAGTTCCTCTCAAAATTCTTTTTGCTGTAGTTTTTAAAACAACAAAATTTTCAGCATCAACAAAATAAAAAGTAACATCGCCTGCTTCGCCTTCTTTTTCTGGCTTTTCGGTTAATTTAATTTTATAAACTTCGGTTCCTTCCATATCTTCTTTGCCAATTAATTCAACTGTATATCCTTTTTCTTTCCAGTTAAAAAGTTTACCATCGATATCAGCTTGTTCTTTGAAACCTTTTATTTGGTCTTCGCCAACATCTTGAGGATCAGAAGTTCCAAGCCATGGTGCAATCATCCATCCTTTTTCGCCATCAAATGCTTGTACCATTGTGTTTCCTTGAACTGTTGCTTCTAATCTAAGCTTGTTTGGTCTTTTTATAGTAACTTTAAAAGGAAACTCCATTCCTTGAGCCATTTGTTTTCCTGTCATTGTAATTGAAGTAACTGCACTTAATTTTTCTTGACCTAAAGTTTCGAAATAAGTTTCTAAAACTTGATCAATCGTCATGTCTTGCGCTTTTAAACCTAATGTTGAAAAAATTACTGTAACTAAAATTAAAATTGTTTTTTTCATTGTGTTTTATTTTGGTTGTTAATAATAATTTATTTAAGAATTTATACTAAACAATTTAGATACCATAAAAATTAAAGTGTTGATAATTAGAACAATACTGACGTTATTGACTTTGTGCTTTTAAATTAGTGTACGAAAATGGAAAAATGTGTACGAAAACGTACATGTTCAAGCTTTATCATTTTTCAGGTCAATCTTTTTTCTAAATTTCTAATGTATATGAGTAGACTTTTATTATCTGAAATATTAATATTTTTTATTTTAGAAGATGTTAAATAATCATTTAAAACTTCGATTAATTGTTGTTTTTCAAAAAAAATATTATGACTATAATTCAGGTATTTTAATATTTTTAAAGCGTCAAACCATCTAAAAAATCTTTTTCTAAAAGTTTGTAAATTTGATGTGTTTGAGTTTATTTCTTTTAAAGCTTTTTCAAATTCATTTTCTTTTAAATATTTATTTATCGATTCATGGAGATTAAATAATTCGTAATTAAAAGCATCAAGTTTATAAAATTTATCTATTTGCGAGAAAAAGTTTTTTAAAGTTTTAAAAGCATTAAAATTATAAGTGAAAAAATTAGTTTTAGGATTTTCTATTGATGATTTAATATAAGCACCTGTTCCAAAAATTACTCTGTCTGAAGAACGAGGCGACGGATAAACAGTTGTTGATTTTAAATATTCATATCTGCCTAAAGGCATAAGTTTTTGTAAAAAATAAAAGTCTTCGCCGGCTTGTTTTGTATTCATTCCGCCTTGTTTGCAATAAGTTTCAGCTTTAACTGCAAAACTTGAACCCACTGTGTGATAATAATTTGGGAAACCAGTATATTTTAAAGACAGTGAATAATATCTAAGGTAAAGTTCATATTCTATTATTTTCTTGTAAATTACTTCCGGAAATTCGACTCCTTTTATTGGATGTTCAAAATAAATAGAACATGCTTTTGTTTTCGGTTTTGTTAAAAATAGATTTTCTAATTCAACTAAATAATTTTTTTTTACTAATGAGTCAGCATCAAGATTTGTAATAAATCCAAAAGTGTTTTTTATTAAAATAAATCTGTTTATAGCTTCATCCATTCCGACTTTTCTTGCATATCCTACGCCTGCCGTTTTTGATGGAATTTTCTCTAATAGAATTGGATGATAAACTATTTTTTCATTATTGTTTATTTTTGACCAATTATTAATCTCAGTTTCTGTTTTTTTATTCTGTTCAATCACATATTGAGGTGAATTTATCGATGAATTGATAATTATAATTACTTCAGTACTTTTTTCGGGAAGTGTACATTCTTTTATTGAATTTAGTGCATTAATAATATTTGGTTCGTTATATGCCGGAATTACAATTATATTATTCGTATCTAATTTCGGTTTTTGATGTATAAAATTATTTGTTTTTATATATTTCGATTTATAATCTTCAAATATTTTCATAAGTCAATAGTTGTAATTTATTTATTAACAATACTTTGTGGAATAAAACAAGTATTAAGCTATAAAATGAAAAAAGGTATAAGATTAATTTATCCTATACCTTTATAAAAATAAATGAAAAATATTTATTTATTTATTTATTTTCATCATTGGTTTTTTCTTCAGTAACAGGTTTATTTTGATATTCTTGATTTAAACCGGCTAATATTTTTTCAGTGATATTTAAATTTTCTTGAGCTAATAAAACATTTCCACCATAAGTATTACTTAATATTAATTTATGATTTAAATCTTTATTATATTTTGTTAAATATTCATTTAAAGTAGTATAAATATTTTTATTCATATTTTGTTCTTTTTCCATAAGTTGCATTTGCATTTGCTCTTTTAAGCGAAGTAAATTTTGTTGCTCTTGCATTAATTGTTGCTGCATTCCTTGAGCTTGATCGTTTGTTACTAAATGCTTTTCAACCTTTTGCTGAAATTCCATTGCTTTTCTTTCAAGAGATTTTGACTTAGAATTTAAATCAGATTCTAACTTCTTTTGCTCTTTTATTAATTCAGTTTTAAGATCATTGTAATAATCATAACCGTTTAATAATGAATCAATATTTAGATAAACAATTTCAGTTGAAACGGAGTTTGAGATTTCATTTGAATTTTCATCAGCTTTTTCGCTTTTTCCTGAAAAACGATCGATATAAAGCAAAGTAACTGCTATAATTAATACAATATTCAAGTACAAAGAAATATTTTTCATAATAGATTTTATTGAGTTTTTAAAATTGCGCAAATATAATTTAATAAATTAAAACTTTGCTAGCTTATTTAAAAAAAGTGAATAATTATTTATAAATATTAATGAATTTCGTAAAATGAAAAAAATATTTGTATATTTATCAAAATAATTTTTTTTGTTAAAAATATATAGATGGGCGATGATATGAAGACTAGTAATTATAGATTTTCTCTCAATAGGGATTCGATAAAAGAAATCATTATTCTATTATCAGACATTGATGTTAAGATTACTGCATTAAACGAATCCTCTTCAAAGGATTTCTTACTATTAAATTCAAATTTGAAAGATAATTCTAAAATTGCCAATGATATTTCAGGAAACGCAAATAAACTTTTTGAAATATTAGCTGGAAAAGATAGAAATTACTTATTGAAAAAGCTAGATTCATTTCATTTAGGTTTAAAACTTCAAATTGATGATTTTTTAAATAGCGTTATAAAAGCGGCTAAAATATTAGATTCAATGCAAGTCACTCTTAACGCCATGTTTATCCCGGTTAAGAACTTCAATCAAAACTTGATGACTCTTAATTTTTTGTTTGCAAACTTAAAGTTAAATCTTTCTTACAATCCTGATAAAACAGAAATAATTCAAAAAATTGATAAAGTAATTATAGAAATTAAAATAATAAAAGATACATATGATTCTTTTAATGAAAAGAATAATAAAGTAAAAGTAATTGTTAAGTCAGTTCTGAATTTTTTTAATGAGTTTAAAGAGCAACAAAACTATACTCTTGAAGCAATTTTAGAGCAAATTAAATCAAGTGTTACAATTTTAACAGCTAAACATCAGGAAGCATCTGTTCAAATGCCTATTTTAGCAAAAAAAACTGAAAACTATTTTGAAAATGTAAGCAAAATTATTACAAATTTACAATTTCATGATATTATCAGACAAAAAATGGAACATGTTCAGCAAACTCATAAAGAGATAATTGATGAACTCAACGACTTTGATTATAAAGATAAAAAAACTGAACTTACTGAGCAAACTAAGAAATTTTTAAAAATTAGAGATATCGCCGGAATACAAGTTGCTCAACTTATATACACAAATCAAGAATATCAGGATGCAATTGAAAAAATCACTAAAAATTTTATGGAAATTGGTGAAGATATGAAAGTAATTTCATCAATGTGCACTTCTTTTTCAGGGCATAATCCTATTTTTGGAATAACACATTTTAGAGAAATTGAAAACAAATTAGAAAAATCAGTAGAATTAATTAATCAATTTGCAATTAATGGTGAAGAATTTGATATAAAAATCAGTAATGTAAAAGATACTTTTATTGATATAAAAAATGATCTGGAAAAAACTTGTGAAAGCAGAAAAAATTTCAAGACTAATTTCGATGAAATAATTGAAGAATTATGCAGAGATGCTAGTGTATATCCTGAATTGAAAAAATTAAAAAAACAAATCGTTGAAATTAATCTTAACATCGAGGAAGAATTAAGTCAAACAAAAAAATATTTTGAGAAAAATTATGATGAATTATATCTATTAGAAACTTTAAGTAATGCTTATAAAGAAAATAATTTTAAATCTAATTTAAAGCAATTATCTGAAAATATATATTCTATTGTAAATATTTTAAATGAAAATAACTCGAGCATTGAAAATATCTTAAAACAAAACGGACAATTAGGTAGTAAATTAGCACTAGACATACAAAGTTCAATAGAAAAAGTAAAATATTATGACTTTTTTGAAAAAGTTATTGAAGAAATAATACTTGAATTAAATAATATATATTTGACTATAAGAGATGACGCTTCAGTTACAAAACTAGAAGAGTCACATGAAAGTCTTGATAAAATAAAAGAAAGATATACTATGGAAAGCCAAAGGATTATTCATGGTAATGTATTAAACGAAGATCTTGACTCTGAAAATGATGATGAAATTGAATTTTTTTGAAAATATATTTTAAGTTAATATATTTAAAAAATTTTAAGTGATGAAAAAATAAGAGTTGAGTTTTTTATTTTAATAATTTGAATGTTCCATTTGACATTATATATAAATAAAATATAACAAATGAAAGATATTAATTTTAGAATTCAAGCGCCAAAAAAAGGAGATAAAAAAGTACAAATTTTTATGGGTGGAGATTTGGGTGTTAATAATTTAAAAGAAGTAGTTAAAAATCTGAAAACTGCAGAAAAAGATTATGAAAATCTTGTGATAAATATTAATGATGTTACTGTTTGCGATTTGGCAACAATTCAACTTCTTGTTTCATTAAAAAACACTTGTATTTCACACAATAAAAAGATTTCATTTAATATTGATCTATCAAAAGATATATTAGAACTATTACAAATTTCAGGCTTAACAAGTATTATAAAATCTCTATAATATATAGCTGTAAAAACATTTAATTTAATTAATCATGGCTAAAACTATTTTAATTGTTGATGATTCAGAAAGTATTCGCGAAGTAGTAAGTTTTACTTTAGAAAATGCAGGTTATAATATAATTGTTGCAATCGATGGACAAGATGCAATAAAGCATTTCGATGGACAAATTATTGATTTATTACTTACAGACTTGCATATGCCAAATATGAATGGCATAGAACTTATTCGAGAAGTAAGGAAAATTAATGATTATACAAGAATTCCTATATTATTTTTAACAACAGAATCGCAACGTGATAAAAAAATGGAAGCTAAAGATGCAGGTGCTACCGGTTGGATTATTAAACCTTTTGTGCCAGCCAAACTTTTAGCTGCAATTAATAAAGTTATGAGATAACTTTATTAATTGTAACTTTTTTAAGAGTGTTATTAATTTTAAAGGTGTAAAAACCTAATTTATTTTCAGTTAAGTTAAATTTATCTAAAATGGATAATTTTCAAAAAAAATTTATTGAAGAAGCTACCGATTTAATTAATGATTTGGAACAAGCTTTACTTTCTCTTGAAAAACAACCTAAAGATACAGAGATAGTTGCCTCTGTTTTTAGGATTATGCACTCTTTAAAAGGAGGAGGAGGAATGTTTGGATTTGATGAAATCAGTAATTTTACACACAATCTTGAAACAATTTATGATGAAATCAGAAATGGGAATTTATTAGTAACTGAAGAATTACTCAGTATTACTTTCTCATCGGTAGACCATTTAAGAAATTTACTAGATCCTGAAGCTTTAAAAAATGAACAAATTAGTAAAAATCATAATATTTTATTGAGCAAAGTTGAAGGAATTTTAAAAAAACACGATAAAAAAATTATTGAAACACAAATCCCTGAAACCGAAAAAGAAGAAAGTGTTCAAACATTCTATATTTATTTTGGACCCAATGAATCCATTATGGATAACGGAACCAACCCTTTATATCTTTTAGATGAATTAAATACTATTGGAAATTGTAATGTATATACTCGAACTCAAAAAATCCCTCTTCTTTCAAAATTTAATTTCAGTAAATGCTACACTTCATGGGAAGTATTTTTAGTTACTAAAGAACCAGTTGCATCAATTCAAGATGTTTTTATTTTTGTTGAAGACGAAAGTGAACTAGAAATTTCAAATATTGCAAATTTTGATATTTTATCTGAAAGTGAAATTTTAGATAAAATAGAAGACCTTTTTGATGAAAAATCTCATTTTGATTTAAGTATATTAAGTCCCTTTATTAATAATTACGAAAAAGAGAAAAAAAATAAAATAGATACAGTTACTGAAAAACTGAGTACATTTACAAAAGAAAATGTAATTTCAAGCATCAGAGTTTCATCCGATAAAATAGATGAGTTAATGAATTTAGTTAGTGAACTAGTTACTTCACAAGCAAGTTTGAGCCTTTTTGTTGAAGAAAATAAAGTTCAAGAACTTAATCAACTTGCCGAAAATATTGAAAATATTACAAGACAATTAAGAGACACCGCTTTCAATATATCTCTTATCCCAATAGAAACAATGTTAACGCGTTTCCATAGGTTAATTAGAGATTTATCTACAGAATTTGGTAAAAACATAGATTTTATTACAGAAGGCGCTGAAACAGAGCTAGATAAAACATTAATACAAGGCCTTACAGACCCATTAATGCATATAATCAGAAACAGTGTAGATCACGGAATTGAATCTGAAAAAGAAAGAGTGAAATTAGGGAAAACACTTAAAGGAATGATATATTTAAAAGCATATTATTCCGGAGCAAATGTAGTTATTAAAATTCAAGACGATGGAAAAGGAATTGACCTAGCCAAAGTAAGGCAAAAAGCAATAAGCAAAGAATTAATTCAGCATGATAGCAAATTAACAGAAAGAGAACTTTTAGATATTATTTTTCTGCCCGGATTTTCAACTGCTGAAAATGTTACCGATGTGTCAGGAAGAGGAGTTGGAATGGATGTAGTTAAAAGAAAAATTGAAGAAATTAGAGGCACTGTAGAATTAGATTCAAAAACAAACGTAGGGACAACTATTACTATAAAACTTCCATTAACGCTTTCAATTATTGATGGTTTGTTAGTTATGATAGGAAATACCAAATATGTTATGCCTTTAAATCTTGTAAATAAAATTTATGCAGTTAATCATCAAGATTTTAAAAAAGCATACAATAATATAATTATTATCGATGGCGAACAAATACCTTTTTATTATTTAAGAGATGAATTTGAAATTGACACAGAACCTCTTGAAGTTGAGCAAATGGTTATTGTAAAATATGAAGATAAAAAAATAGGATTAGCCGTTGATGATGTTATAGGTGAATATCAGGCAGTGCTTAAACCTCTTGGGAAATTATACAAAAACCATGAAATAATTTCTGGTGCAACTATTCTTGGTGATGGAACTATTGCTTTAGTTTTAGACACAAATAAAATTATACATGAATTTTCATTTAAAAATTAGATATTAGTATTATGATAGATGAAGATATTGATCAATTAACGAATTCTTACCTTTCGTTTAAATTAAGCGATGAGTTTTTTGCTGTACATGTTAGTAAGGTTTTAAATATTTTGGAATTAGTGCCTATAACTAAAGTCCCTAAATCTAGTGATGTTCTAAAAGGCGTTATTAACCTTAGAGGTAGTGTTCTTGGTGTTATCGATATAAGAATGAAATTTAATGAAATTATATCTGAAAATACAAAAGAAACATGTATTCTTGTTTTAGAAGTACTTATCGATAATGAAATGGTTGAAGTTGGTGCAATAGTTGACTCTGTTGAGGAAGTAATAGAAGTTAAAGAAAATGAAATTCAACCGCCGTTAAGTGTAGGAACTAAATATAAATCAGAATTTATTACAGGACTTTTAAAATCAAAAGATAAATTTATAATGATTCTTGATATGGATAAAATTTTTGCATTCGATCATGCATCTATGCTTCTTGATGATATGCCTGAAACATAGTGAATTAACAAGGATGATATTTGAAACAAAAATTTAACAAAAAAATATAATGAAAAATACAGGTTCAATAAGAACGAAATTAATATCAATAATAGGCTTAAGTGTTTTAGTTCCAATAATAATTGTTATAATTATTTCTTCATTAAAGTTGAGAGATGATGCAATAATACTTGCAAAAACTAATGCAAAAACTAATGCTGAAATTTATTCTAAAGGCATTGGACAAGACTTAAATCAGGTTTTTAAAGCACTAAATACTTTTACAGATATATTGTCTTCTACAATGGATGAAAATGGTGTAAGTAATTTTGATTTAGAACAAATACACCAAATGGAAAATAAATTTTTGATTGAAAACAAACAAGTCCTGACAGTTTTTTTGAATTTTTTACCTAATCATTTTAATAAAATTGATAATAGTGGAACTAATGAAACTTTAACTTCATTTAAATATATAAATAAAAAAGGTGTTTATTCATATTTAGATAGATGGAACTACAATTTTAAATCTGATGTTGTTTCTTATTTAAAACAACATAATGGACAAATTTTTACTGAGCCCTATAAAGATTTTCTTGAAGGAGATTCTTTACTAATGATTTCATACGGCAAGGCTATATATAGTAACAATGAAATTTCAGGAGTATTAGGTGTTGATATTTCAATTGATTGGATTCAAAACTATATTTCAAACACTGAACTATTTAATGGAGCAGCCCAAATATTTATTGTTTCTGACGGTGGAATTATAAATGCAGATAATAAAAATAAAGCCAATGTTGGAAAAAATATCACTGATATCATAAATGGATATCAAAAAGATGATTTATTCGAGAACTTTAATGAAATTGAAGTTCTCGAAGAAGGAGATTTTAAATTTACAGTTCCTGTTAATTTTGAAGGAGTTGACAAAGCGTGGTATGTTATAATAAAAGTACCTGAAAAATCAGTACTTAAAGACACAAATTGGTTACTTGGAAAAAGAATAGGGTTAGTTTCATTAATTTTACTTCTTGCGCTATCAATTGCATATATATATACAAATAAAATTATAACCAGAATTTTTAAATTATCCAAAATTGCAGAAAAAGTAGCACAAGGAAATTTAGACGTGAGTTTTGAAGTTGTCGGTAATGATGAAATTGAAGATTTAAGCCAATCCTTGCAAACAATGGTTGATAAGTTTTTTGAAATAATAAAAAACATTAAAAAAACAACAGAAGACTTATATAAATCTGGTAATGCCTTATCTGAAACAGCAATAAAATTATCCGAAGGTGCATCAGAACAAGCTTCCTCTACCGAAGAGGTTTCTGCCTCTATGGAGCAGCTTAATGCTAATATCGAACAAAATGCTGAAAATTCAAAACTAGCAGATGCTATGGCACAAAAATCAGCAACAGGTATTGAAATTAGTAGTAAAAATGTTATTGCTACAACCAGTGCAATGGGTGATATAGCAAAAAAAATATCTATAATTGGAGATATTGCTTTTCAAACAAATATACTTGCTCTTAATGCTTCTGTTGAAGCTGCTAGAGCTGGACAATATGGAAAAGGTTTTGGAGTAGTTGCTAAAGAAGTTGGTAAATTAGCAGATAATTCAAAAGTTGCTGCTGCCGATATTAATGATATAACAAGTAAAAGCTTTATAAGTGCAAAAAAATCAGGAGAATTATTAGACCAAATCGTACCGGATATTAAAAAAACAGCACTTTTAGTTCAAGAAATCACAAATGCAAGTCTTGAGCAAAGAGCTGGTACTGATCAGATTAACAATGCTTTACAACAATTAAACAATGTTACTCAACAAAATGCAGCCAGTGCAGAACAACTTGCAATGAACGTTGAAGCTCTTAATTCATATGCCGATGAATTAACTAAGCTCATTGGGTTTTTCAATTTAGATAAAGAAAATAATGAAAAAGAAAATAATGATTTTGCCCAAAATGAAGATGATATAGATAATTCTAATTATAAATACAAAGAAGAAATTAATGATTTTTCTGATTTTGAATCTGATATGAAAGAAATTGAAGATGACAATGAATATGATGAAAAATTGGAACAAAAAGAAAATAAAGATTTTAAAATAGATTTTGAATCCAAAATAGAAAAGAAAATTTCTAAAACGCAAGAAATATTGCCGAAAGAACCTAAAGACATAAAAAGAGGATTCAATTTTAATCTTGGGAATGAAGATAGTGATGATGAATTTGAAAAGTTTTAATGAATATTTTTTTTCTTTATGGAAGAAATAGACCTACAGAAAATATTTGCAGCAAAACTTACTGATATTGAGTTTGATAAATTAAGTAAATTTATATATACTAGATATGGTATAAAAATGCCTCCTGCTAAAAGAATTATGCTTCAAAGTAGGTTGCAGAAAAGACTTAGAGCTTTAAAAATATATACTTTTAAGGAATATGTAGATTTTGTTTTCAGTAAAGATGGACAAGAAGAAGTAGTTCATATGATGGATGTTGTTTCTACTAATAAAACGGATTTTTATAGAGAAGCAACACATTTTGATTATTTGACAAATGAAGTGCTTTCTAAAATATATAAGGAAAATAAATTTGTTAAACTATGGAGTGCCGGTTGTTCCAGCGGTCAAGAAGTATATACACTTGCAATCGTTTTAAGCGAATTCGCATCGAAAAATCCAGGATTCGATTTTTCAATTTTTGGAACAGATTTGTCAACAATTGTGCTAAAAAAAGCATTTGATGCAGTATATCCGGAGGAAGCTGTTTCCATGATTCCTATAGATATAAAGAGAAAGTATTTAATGAAAAGCAAAGATAAATCAAAGAAACTTGTAAAAGTTAATGCTAATCTCAGAAAAAAGACAAAATATCAAAGATTAAATTTTATGGATGACCATTATGCTGTAAATGAAAAGTTTGATATAATTTTTTGCCGAAATGTACTTATTTATTTCGATAGAGAAACTCAAGAAAAAGTTATTAATAAATTATGTAATAATTTAAAACCAGGAGGATATTTTTTCTTAGGGCATTCAGAGTCAATTACAAATATTGAAGCTCCTTTAAAGCAAGTTAAACCAACAATTTATATAAGAGAATAATATATTTAAAACATTATAAAATGAGTAATATAAAAATAACTGACGAACTTTTAATCGAAGAGTTAAAGATTAGGTTTGAAGAAAAGAAAAACTCATTGGAGAAATTAGAAAAGCTGACAAAAGAACTCAAGGAAGTTAATAAAAAACTAGGTGAATCTGAAGCACTTAAAAGCCATTTTATTTCAAATATAACGAATGAAATAGTTAATCCTTTTACTTCAATTGTTGTTCTTTCAAAAAATATCACGCTTGTAAAAGAAGGCGACTGGGAAAAAGTTAATAGAATGGCTAGATTAATACATTCAGAAGCTTTTAATCTTGATTTTCAGCTAAAAAATATTTTTGTCGCTGCTGAAATTGAATCAGGTGAATTATTTATGGAAGTTTCAAATGTAAAAGTCGATCAACTTATTGAATCTGTTATTGAGTCTTTCACTCCTGAAACTGAAAAAAAACAATTGAAATTTGAATTTATTACTGATAACGGTGAAGACCGAAGTTTTACATTTAAAACAGATTCAGAAAAACTTAGAATTATTTTATCTAATTTGGTTGATAATGCTGTAAAATTCAGTAAAAACAATAAAATTATTATAAGAAGATGGCTCGAAGGAAAAGAGTTATTTATTTCAGTTCAAGATTTTGGAATTGGTATTTCCGAAAAAAATCAGCAAGTAATTTTTGATAGATTTAAAAGATTAGATAGTGGTATTAATTCTTTAAATAGAGGACATGGTCTAGGTTTATCTATTAATAAAGCCATATTAGATTTTTTAGATGGAGATATAAAAATAAAAAGCGAAAAAAATTCAGGCACTGTCTTCACAGTATCAATACCCGAACCTGATCAAGAAACAGGTTCTTTCTCTGCAGATGGAAATGAAATGATTTTTGGTGATGATGAAATTTTTTAATGTTTCATAATATGGAAAGACCAAAACATTTTTTATATCCGGGCGCAATTTTTGCAAATACAGAACCTTACTATATTACTACAATATTAGGTTCATGTGTTGCTGTTTGTTTATACGACCCTGTTATAAAAATTGGTGGAATGAATCATTTTATGTTACCTCTATGGAATGGACAAGGACTTGCTTCTCCACGATATGGAAATATTGCAATAAAAAAAATAATTGAAAAGTTGGAAGCTCTTGGTAGCTCTAGATCTAACATTAAAGCTAAAATTTTTGGAGGTGCCGAGATAATTGCCACAAACATAAACCAGTTTATGATTGGCGAAAGAAATATTCGTATTGCAAAAGACATACTTCACGAAGAAAATATACAGATTCTAAGTTCAAGTTTAGGCGGAAAACTAGGAAGAAAAATTATTTTTGATACCTATACTGGTGAAGTAAGACAGAAATATGTTGGTGAAAAGAAATAATCAAAAAACAAGAATCATCAATTGCAAAATAGCTTAAAATTTTATAGATTTGTTGTAGAAAGGGATAATTTAGATGGCAAAAATCAAGGTGTTAATTGTCGATGATTCTGCGATAGTAAGAAATGCTTTAGCAGAAATTTTTAATTCAGATCCTGGAATTGAAGTAATGGGAACTGCAAGTGATCCATACGTTGCTGCAAAAAAAATTCAACAAGAAGTCCCTGATGTTATTACTTTAGATATAGAAATGCCTCGAATGGATGGATTAACATTTCTTAGAAAAATAATGACACAACACCCCATTCCTGTTGTTGTTATTTCTAGTCTTACTGATAGAGGAACTCAAACTGCTTTGAAAGCTCTTGAATATGGTGCAGTCGAAATAATTACTAAACCTAACCTTCATACAAAAGAATTTATCGAAGAATCGAAAATAAAATTGTGTGATGTTATTAAAGCAGCTTCTGCATCAAGATTAAGAAGAAAAAATTATAGGCATCCACTTAAACCGTTAGAGGTTAAACCAAAACTTTCTGCTGATGTAATTATTCAAAAAACATCAAATTTTAGTCTGCCAAAAACAACAGATATTGTAATATCCGTTGGAGCTTCAACCGGCGGAACTGAAGCTTTAAGAGTATTTCTGGAAGCTATGCCTGTAAATGCTCCAGGAATTGTAATTGTTCAGCATATGCCCGAACATTTTACAAAATCATTTGCTGATAGATTAAATGATTTATGCGCAATTTCGGTAAAAGAAGCTGAAGATGGTGATTCTGTATTGCAAGGAAGAGCACTCATTGCTCCAGGGAATAAACACACTTTGTTAAGAAGAAGTGGTGCAAAATACTACGTTGAAGTTAAAGATGGACCTTTAGTTAATCGACACAGACCTTCTGTTGATGTATTGTTTCGTTCTACTGCTTTATATGCAGGGAGAAATGCGATTGGAGTAATTATGACCGGTATGGGGGATGATGGAGCAAAAGGTTTAATGGAAATGAAAGAAGCTGGTGCAAAAACTGTTGCTCAAGACGAAAAGTCATGTGTTGTTTTTGGAATGCCTAAAGAAGCCATAAAATTAGGTGCTGCTGACAGTATTTTACCTATTGATCAAATTGCCTCACACGTATTAATATTAAAAAACAAAATTTAATTAGTTTAATTTTATTAAATTTGTTCTTCAAAAGTAATATTTATGGAAGAAACTATTAACAGTGAGCCTGATACAATGTATATAGGTAATATAAAAATGGGATTTTTTTACAGATTCTTTAGTTGGTGCTCAGGAGCCAGATTGTATTTATTAAAAAGTTGCCCTACCGATTATAATAAGTTTTTGGGGATTGGCGTAATTATCTTTCTAACAGGCATAATGGCATCTATTACAGGATTTTATGCGTTATTCATGATTTTTAATTCTCTCGCAATTTCAATTATATTTGGTGTCTTTTGGGGAATTTTGATATTTTTTCTTGATTGGTTTATTGTTTCTAGTCTTAAAAAAGAAGAAAAAGTTTTTTCTGAATTATTATTTTCAATACCCAGATTATTGCTTGCTGTTTTACTTGCAGTTGTTATTTCAAAACCATTAGAATTAAAACTTTTTGAAAAAGAAATTAATGGAGTATTACAAAACTTAACAGTTGAGAATACGCTTAAATACAGTGATTTAGTAGGACAGGAATTTAATGAAATAGATGTTTTAAAAAACGAAAATCTTAAATTAAAAAATGAAATAATAGTAAAAGAAGAATTTCGTAAGAAGTTATTTGATATGATTATAGTCGAAGCAGAAGGGAAAAGCCCAACCGGTGTAATTGGAAAAGGACCTGTTTATATAGAAAAAAAACAAGAATATGACAAAATCGACTATGAATTGACACAATTAAGTAAAAGAAACAATTTATTAATAGAAAAAAACAATAAACAAATAGATGAACTTTCTAAAATAAAAAATCAGCAACTAAAATTAAGTGAAACTGAAATAAAAAATGCAGATGGACTTTTAGCCAGATTAGAAGCAATGTCGGTGTTAAGCAATAAAAGTAGTACTGTTAAATATGCTAGTTGGTTTATATTCTTGCTTTTTGTTTTAATTGAATCAGCACCAGTATTAGTTAAATTATTATCAAGAAGAGGAGCTTATGATGAGCTTATAGAAAAAGAAGAGTATGAAAAAATGGTTGAATACAAAAAGCAAAAGATAAAAGCTAAAACATTAGCTAATAATTATATAGAACTACTTCAACAAAAAAACATCCTTCAAGTTGATTCTGAGAAAAGAAACAATGAAAGTTTAATTAAACAAATTGAAGATGCAAAAGAAGAAATAAATCAAGAAGCTATAAAGCTTTGGAAACAAAAAGAAATTAAAACTTTATACTTAGAAGAGATAATTGAACAAGAAAACATTGACGATAAAGTTGAAGAGAATATTGAAAAAATTGATGTAAGAGAAGAATAATTATTATTTTTAATAATTTTGAGATGAAAACTAATAAAATATTAATCGTTGATGATATATTTTCAAATAGACTTCTATTAAGCTCAACTCTGGAAAGCTTGGGAATTGACTCTGAGTCTGCTGCTGATGGACAAAAAGCAATAAAATTATTAGAAACTGAAGTATTTGGGATGGTTTTTCTTGATATAGAAATGCCTGTAATGAATGGTATAGAAACAGTAAGATACATAAGAAAAGAGATGCAAAGTAATACAAGTCAACTTCCGGTTATTGCACTAACCGCACATAATCCTACCGACTATGGCGACGATATTAATACTGCAGGATTTAATGAAATTGTTTCGAAACCTTATTCTGTGGATAAACTTAGTAAACTTATTGATAAATATCTAAAACATTAACTTTTTGTTTGTTAAAAATTTATCTTTCTGAAAATTTTTATTAATATTTGTAAAAGTAAACTATTTGTGATTTTTTTAAAGTTATGTTTAAAAAATCATTTTTTTTTATTATTATTACTAATTTGTACAGTATTTGTAAAATAATTAAAAAAGTATATCATTTCTTATTATTTTGATAAATGCAATAATAAAAAAACATGAATAAATCCGAAAATAAAGATTATATAATTAGAAATAGTATAAATGGATTAGTACTTGGAGTGCTGATTAGAATAATTTTTATAATCAACGGATTATTGAACAATTCTTATCGCTTTTCATTATATGGTGTATATCAATATTATAAAGATAATCCCGTAAATTTACTTTTTGACTTTTCTGTTATCGCTGCATTTACAATAATTGGTTATTTTGTTGGAAGATTATATTCCGACACAAAAGAAAAATTGCTTGAAGAACTAAGTCAAGAAAAAGATAAAACAAAAAGTGTTTTTAGATTTACAGAAGAGCTTAGAAAAGGAAATTTTGTAGAGGATGATGTGCTTGGAATGAATAATGAACTTTCCAAATCATTGGTAAACCTTAGAAATGAATTAAAGCAGAAAGAAGAAGAAGCCAATTTCAGAAAGAAAGAAGACGATCAAAGACATTGGATTACAGAAGGAATTGCAAAATTTGGTGCAATCTTACGAGAAACAAGTAACGATTTAGAAGCCCTTTCTTACAGCGTTGTTAGCAATCTTTCACAATATCTTGAATCTCAAGTTGTTGGAATATATGTTGTAAATGATTCTGAACCTGAAAATCTCATTATTGAACAAACAGGAGCTTTTGCATATGGACGTAATAAATTTAGCGATAAAGTTTTTGAATGGGGAGAAGGTCTAGTTGGAGCATGTATATTAGAGAAAAAAACAATTTTTTTAGACGAGGTTAATGAAAGCTATGTCGAAATAACTTCAGGACTTGGTAAATCCAATCCAAGAAGTATGCTAATTGTTCCACTTCTAGTAAACGAAAAGGTTTTTGGAGCTGTAGAACTTGCATCTTTTAAAACTTTCGAATCATTTGAAATAGAACTTGTTGAAAAAGTTGCAGAAAGTATCGCATCTACTATTTCAAGTTTGAAAATTAATATGCAAACATCTCAGTTGCTTTATGATTCCAGAGGAACTCAAGAGAAAATGGCAATGCAGGAAAAAGAGATGCTTGAGAGTATGGAAAAACTCAAGAAAACTCAGATAGAAGCGGCCAAACAAAGCGAACAATTTATAAGCTTCACGAATTCGGTTAATCATACAATGATTAGAGCTGAATATACCATTGAAGGAATTTTGCTTTATGCAAATACAAAATTTTTAAAAAAATTAGGATATAGCTCAAATAAAGAAGTAGAAGGACAACATATTTCAATGTTTATTAACGAAAAAGACCGTGAATGGTTTGAAGATATTTGGGCAAGACTAAATGAAGGCGGAAAACATTTTGAAGGCGACATGAAACACGTTTCCAAACAAGGAACTGATGTATGGACTATGGCTACATATGTTAGTGTTAGAGATCATGAAGGAAATCCTGAAAAAATACTTTTCCTTGGAATAGATACAACTGATGCGAAAAAACAAAGTCTTGATTATACTGGACAAATTGATGCTCTTAACAGATCTACAATAAAAGCTGAATTTTCGCCAGGAGGTAAAATGCTTGATTTTAACGATAAATTTGAAAATGCTCTTGAATATAAGAGAAATGAGTTAAGAGATAAAACAATTTTTGATTTTATTGATTCTTCTGAAATAAATGAATTTACAATTATTTGGAAAAACGTTGTTGCAGGAGCTTCTTTCGAAGGAAGATTGAAAATGATTGCTGAAAGTGGCGGTGAAAAATGGTTTCATGGAACATATTCTATTGTTAGAGATATGTATGGAGACATTGCGAAAATTGTTTATATAGGATATGAGATTACTAATCAAATTAAATTTGAAGAAGAAAATAAAATACAAACCCAAAAATTAAGAGCTCAAGAAGAAAAATTACAACAATCACAAGAAGAATTAACAAAAAAACTTAGAGAAGCCAGAGAAGAAATGAGAGCACAGTTTAGAGAAATTGAAACTGTTAAACTTCTTAATGAGAAAACTATGGCTGGAATGTTAGATGCTGTTGTAACAATTAATCAAGATAATATTATCCAGTTTTTCAATAAGGCTGCCGAAGATTTATGGTCAATTGATGGTAAAAAAGTTATAAACAGGCATATAACTGAGTTACTTCCTGAAAATGAAGAATATAAAGATGAAGATTATATGGGTCGATATTTTAAATATGGCGATGATACACTTTTAAATACTAGAACAGAAGTATTTATAGTTGATAAATTTGGCGATCAAATTTCTGTTTTATTAACTCTTTCAGAAGCACAAATAGGTAAAAGATATAGCCTTACTGCATTTATCCAAAAAATTGAAGTAGAATTATTCTAATTCTTAATTTTTTCATAATACACATATCTTAATATCTTATCATACAAAATATTTTAAATTTCAATTAGTTATAAATATTTTATTCCTGATTAACATTAGTGATGTTAATAACTTTGTTAATTAGGCTAATAATACATTTATTGGATTTTATATATTTGCAAAAATTTATAAAATGATTGAAAAATATTCAGAAGATACAATTAGAACTCTTGATTGGAAAGAACACATTAGAAAAAGACCCGGAATGTACATCGGAAAACTTGGTGATGGTACTTCTCAAGATGATGGAATCTACATATTATTAAAAGAAGTTTTTGATAATTCTGTGGATGAGTATATGATGGGCTTCGGAAAAAAAATCATGGTTAATATTTCTGATCATAAAGTTAATATTAGAGATTTTGGTAGAGGAGTACCTTTAGGCAAATTAATTGATGTTGCTTCAAAAATGAATACAGGTGCGAAATATGATTCCAAAGTATTTAAAAAATCTGTAGGCCTAAATGGCGTTGGTATTAAGGCTGTTAATGCACTGTCTCATAAATTCATAATCAAATCATTTAGAGAAAATCAGTTAAAGGAAATACATTTTTCTGAAGGAAATCTAGTAGAAGAATTTGAAATTGTTAAGACAGATGAAACAAATGGAACTGAAGTAATTTTTGTTCCTGATAAAAGTCTTTTTGGCGATTATCATTTTATTTCTAATTACGTTGAGACAATGCTCAGAAATTATGTTTATCTTAATTCTGGGCTTACGATAAACTTTAATGGGCAGTCTTTTTATTCGAAAAACGGTCTTTTAGATTTGCTACAGGAGAATATGAATAGCGAACCGTTATATCCGATAATACACTTAAAAGGGGAAGATATTGAAGTTGCAATTACTCATGGCGATCAATACGGCGAAGAATACTACTCATTTGTAAATGGTCAACAAACTGCTCAAGGCGGAAGCCATTTATTGGCTTTTAGAGAAGCTGTTGCAAAAACAATAAGAGATTTTTATAATAAAGATTTTGATGTTTCTGATATTAGATCTGCAATAATTGCTGCTGTTAGTGTTAAAATTGAAGAACCTGTTTTTGAATCTCAAACTAAAACAAAACTTGGGTCTAAAAACATGTCTCCTGATGGTATTTCGGTCAGAAATTTTATAATGGATTTTATCACAACAGCTTTAGATAATTATTTGCATAGAAACTCTGAAACTGCACAAATACTGCTTAAGAAAATTCAGGAATCTGAGAAAGAGAGAAAAGCAATTTCAGGAATTCAAAAACTTGCAAGAGAAAGAGCAAAAAAAGTTAGCCTGCATAATAAAAAATTAAGAGATTGTAGAATTCATTATCATTCAAATGATGATAGACGTTATGAATCAACAATCTTTATTACTGAGGGCGACTCTGCTAGTGGTTCAATAACTAAATCAAGAGATGTTAATACTCAGGCTGTTTTTAGTTTAAAAGGAAAACCTTTAAATACATATGGGCTTACTAAAAAAGTTGTTTACGAAAACGAAGAATTTAATTTATTACAAGCTGCTTTAAATATTGAAGAAGGAATTGAAAATATCAGATATAATAATATTGTTATAGCTACAGATGCTGATGTTGATGGAATGCACATAAGACTTTTGTTGATTACTTTCTTCATTAAATTTTTTCCTGAAGTTTTAAAAAAGAAACATTTATACATACTTCAAACTCCTTTGTTTAGAGTTAGAAACACAAAAGACACTATTTATTGTTATTCAGAACAGGAAAAAACTGAAGCTATTGAGAAATTGGGAAAAAATCATGAAATAACAAGGTTTAAAGGACTTGGTGAAATATCACCTGATGAATTTAAATATTTTATAGGTAAAAAAATAAGACTTGAACCTGTTTTATTTAAAAGAGACGAATCAAGTTCTGAACTTCTTGACTTTTATATGGGAAAGAACACGCCAGAAAGACAAGATTTTATAATTGAAAATTTGAGATTTGAAGAAGACCTTATTGAACAATAAATATATAATAAAAAAGGAACAAATTTTATGTCAATAGACAATCCAAATAAAGACAAAACGATAGAAAAAGAGAATGATTTGCTTAACGAAAATGGTGAAATGCAAGATGTTAAGTATGTATCAGGAATGTATGAGAACTGGTTTTTAGAATACGCATCTTATGTAATTCTTGAAAGAGCAGTGCCTCACATTTTAGATGGTTTAAAACCTGTGCATCGCAGAATTTTACATTCGATGAAAAAGTTGGATGATGGCAGATATAATAAAGTTGCAAACATTATTGGCCATACAATGCAATTTCATCCTCATGGCGACGCTTCAATTGGTGATGCTCTGGTTCAGTTAGGACAAAAGGATTTGTTGATTGATGCTCAAGGAAACTGGGGAAATATCTATACCGGAGATAGTGCTGCTGCGCCAAGATATATCGAAGCCAGATTATCAAAATTTGCTCTGGAAGTTGTTTTTAATCCAAAAACTACTAAATGGAAACTTTCTTATGATGGCAGAAATAAAGAACCATTTCATTTACCTGTAAAATTTCCTCTTTTATTAACACAAGGTGTAGAAGGAATTGCGGTTGGTCTTGCATCAAAAATTTTACCTCATAACTTTAATGAATTAATAGACGCTTCTATTAAACATTTAAAAGGTTTGGATTATGAAATTTTACCAGATTTTCCTACTGGTGGAATGGCCGACTTTTCAAGATATAATGATGGTTTAAGAGGTGGTAAAGTTAGAATTAGAGCAAAAATTGAAAAAATAGATAAAAAATCTCTTATAATATCAGAACTTCCGTTTGGAAAAACTACCACAAGCCTTATTGAGTCTATACTTGCAGCTAATGATAAAGGTAAAATAAAAATTAAAAAAATTGATGATAACACATCAGATAAAGTTGAAATTTTAGTGCATTTATTAAATGATACTTCACCTGATAAAATGATTGATGCATTATATGCTTTTACTGATTGTGAAATCTCAATATCACCAAATTCAACTGTAATTTTTGAAGATAAACCTCAATTTTACGGTGTTAAAGAAATTTTAAAGCTTTCTGTTCAAAATACAGTGGCTCTTCTTAAACTTGAACTTGAAATAAGAATGCAAGAATTAGATAATTCTTGGCATTTGTCGTCTTTGGAAAAAATCTTTATTGAAAATAAAATTTATCAAAAAATTGAAGAATGCGAAACATGGGAAGCTATTGTTGAAGCTATTGATAAAGGACTTGAGCCATTTAAAATGCTATTGAGAAAAGAAGTAGTATATGATGATATTGTAAGATTAACAGAAATTAAAATTAAGAGGATTTCTAAATTTGATGCTTTCAAATCTGATGAATACATCAAATCTATAGAAGAAGAAATGGAATCTGTTAATTTTAATCTAAATAATATTATTGACTTTACTATTGATTATTACACAAACATAAAAAAGAAATACGGAAAAGGACGAGAAAGAAAAACAGAAATTAGAAATTTTGATGTAATTGTTGCAACAAAAGTTGTTGTAGCAAATGAAAAACTTTATGTAAATTACGAAGAAGGTTTTGCCGGAACTTCATTAAAAAAAGATGAATTTATTTCAGATTGTTCTGATATTGATGATATTATAGTTTTTAGAAGAGATGGAACTTATTTTGTAACTAAAGTATCATCAAAAGTATTTATTGGTGCAAATGTAATTCATGTTGCAGTTTTCAATAAAAATGATTCCAGAACAATTTATAATTTGATTTACAGAGATGGAAAATCAGGAAACACATATATGAAAAGATTTGGAGTTAAAGGAGTTACCAGAGACAAAGAGTATTTTGCTTCTCAAGGAAATGAAAATTCCAGAATACTGTACTTTTCTGCAAATCCAAATGGTGAAGCTGAAGTTGTTAAAATTATGCTTAAACCAAGACCAAGATTAAAAAAACTATCATGGGAATTGGACTTTGCTACTTTGGATATAAAGGGAAGAGGTTCAATGGGTAATATACTTACCAAACATATGGTTCATAAAATTCAAATCAAAGAAAAAGGTATTTCTACTTTAACCGGACAAAAAATTTGGTTCGACAGAGATGTTTTTAGACTAAATGGCGAAGGCAGAGGAGATTTGATTGGTGAATTTAAAGCTGACGAAAAAATACTGGTAATCAATAAAAATGGCTCATACAGATTAACTGATTATGATATTTCTAATCATTTTGAAGATGATTTATTGATTATTGAAAAATTTGTGCCTTCAAAAGTGTTTTCTGCAATTTATTTTGATGCTGAGAAGAGTTTTTATTATTTAAAACGCTTTGAAATTGAGCCTTCTGAAAATGCAATTTTTATTCCTGACGATAGCGATTCGAAATTAATTTCAATTTCAGAAGATTATATTCCTCAGCTTAAAATTGAATTTGGCGGTAAACATCTTGGAAGACCTGAAGAAATAATTAATGTCGCAGAATTTATTGGTGTTAAAGGATATAAAGCAAAAGGAAAAAGGATTAGCACTTTTAATATCAGTAAATTAAGTTTTATTGAGCCTATTAAGGCTGATTTTCCTGATTTTGTTGATAATAGTGAAGATGAAAATGAAGATGAAAATGATTTCGAAATAAACGACGAAAGTGATTCTCAAACAAGTTTATTTTAGTATTTTTAAAATTCAAGAAAATGTAAATCTGGAATAAATGTTATTTGAATTGTTATGGATAAAATTTATTTAATAGGTTTTATGGGAAGTGGAAAAACTTCTGTGGGAAAAAAATTAGCCCGAAAACTAGAATATGATTTTATTGATTTAGATAGTGAAATTCAAAAATATGTAAATCAGTCTGTTTCAGAGTATTTTGATAAATACGGCGAAGAAAGATTTAGAATAATTGAACAGAAAATATTAAGAGATACTTTTAGACTTTCAAAAACGGTTATTGCAACAGGCGGAGGAACTCCTTGTTTTTTCGATAATATTAATGAAATTAATGAAAATGGATTTAGTATTTATTTAAAAGCGGATAGTAAAACGCTAATAAATAGGCTTTTGAATGCTAAAGAAGAAAGGCCTTTATTGAAAAACAAAAAATCGGAAGATTTAGAAATATATATTGATAATTTATTATCTGAAAGAGAAAGTTTTTATTTACAAGCAAACTTAATTGCTGAAGCTAAAGATATAAATTTGGATACTATTTTAGATAGGATAAGATTTTAAATCTGCTTTTTGATAAGATGTAAAAAAAGCTCTCTGTTTGCTCTTGGCTTTATCGAATTATAAGCTATTTCCATTGATTTTATATTGAAATAAGGCGAAAACAGATTTTTGTATTCTTTTGCTGTGCCGCCAAAAGGAGGAAAATCATTTTCAAACTCATGATTAAACAGTAACCCTATTAATTTGCCTTTTTCGCTTAATAAATCATGCATTTTAGATGCATAATTTTTTCTTATTTCTCTTTTAATTGAGCTAAAAAAGGCTAATTCAACAATTATGTTATAATTGCCTTTGTGTGAAAAGAAATTTTCGTTAATTATTTGATTATCAGGAAAAGATGGAATTCTTTTCTTGAAATTTTGTGTTGCAAAATCTGAGTAATCAAGAAAAAAAACATTTTTAAAACCATTGTTAAATAAATATTCTACTTCATATCCGTTTCCTGCACCGGGAACCAAAATCTTTACAGATTTCTCTTCTATTTGATCAAAATATTCTTTTATTGGTGTTGCAATATATCCAATATCCCAACCAGTTTTATTATTTAGATATTTATTTTCCCAATAATCTGAATTATAATCTTTTTCGAGAGCAACTTCTTTCATTAATGTTTTTAAAAATTATTATTTAAACTTACAATGCTTGATAGCTTTTAATACATTCTGTTAATAAAACGTGTTTGTCAATTGGAACAACACCAACTTTTTCGCAAACAATTCCGCCTGCGAGGTTAGAAATTTTTGCAATGTCATTTGCCGAAAATCCTGCAGCTAAACAAAGGCTTGCAGTACTAATAACAGTATCGCCAGCACCAGAAACATCAGCAATATCACGTACTTCAGCCGGAACATGATAATAATCGCCATTATCGCTAATATAAACTCCTAATTCAGAAAGTGTTGTCATAACTATCTGTATATCAAGCTCTTTTTGTAATTTTTTTGCTGCATTATGTAAGCCTTCAAAGTCTTTTTTTACAATATCTAATTTTAAGCCTTCTACAAGCTCTTTAAAATTTGGCTTAAATAAAGTTACTCCTTTATATTGCATAAAGTTGCGCTTTTTGGGGTCAACTAGTGTAGGAATATTTCCTGATTTTGCAAATTCAACTACTTTTTCAATTATTTTAGCTGTTATAACTCCTTTGTCGTAATCTTCAAAAATAATTGCATCAATTTTATTGTTGCTTATTATATTTTTAATTCTTGCAATTAGCTCATTTTCAAGTTCTTGATTTATGTTTGTATTTATTTCTTCGTCAACTCTTAGTAAATGGTGGTTGTCGCTTATTATTCTTGTTTTTACAGTTGTTATTCTTGAATCATGACAAATAATGCCTTCTTTGCTGACTTCTCTTTTATCTAAAAGTTCTAACAGCACTTTAGATTTATCGTCATTTCCAATCACAGAGCATAAAATAGGGTTTGCGCCTAAAGATTTAATATTTATAACAACGTTTCCTGCTCCGCCAAGTCTGCTTTCAACTTTTGAACGAGCAATAATTGGAACAGGAGCTTCCGGAGATATTCTATCTACTTTTCCCCAGAAGTATGTGTCAATCATTACATCACCAACTATTAATACATTAAATCTGTTAAAATCTTCAAAGGCTTTTTTTATTTCTGATATTTCCACTTTCAATTTTTTTTTTTTGCAAATATAACTAGAATATTTTTACTTTAATAAACTATATAATATTAAGGATATTTATTTGTAAATTGGCTGATATTTTTGATTGAATTAGCTTTTTTAATGATGTAAGATTTCATATTTCATCGAATATTGAAATAAAAAAAATAAACAAATGAAAAAAATAACTTATATTTTAGCTCTTAGTATTAACTTTTTACTTGCGTGTAATAATAAAATGGATGTTGATTATATTGTAATAAATGCAAATGTTTATACTGTTGACAGTAGTTTTAACAAAGCAGAAAGTTTTGCCGTTAAAGATGGAAAATTTGTTGCTGTTGGTAATAACTTAGAAGTTTTAAAAAACTATAAATCCGATTCTATAATTAATTTGGAAGGAAGAAATGTTTATCCCGGATTTATAGATGCTCATTGTCATTTTTACGGTTATGGTTTAAGTTTGCAAAAAGCAAATCTTACAGGAACAAAATCTTATAACAAAGTTATAGAAATAGTTAAAAATCATGATCAAAAATATAATCATGAATGGATTTTAGGAAGAGGTTGGGATCAAAACGATTGGATAAATCAAGAATTTCCTGATAATAAAGTGCTTAATGAGCTTTTTCCAGAGAAACCTGTGGTTTTAACCAGAATTGACGGACATGCAGCAATTGCAAATGCCGAAGCTTTGAAAAGAGCAGGAATAGATATCAACACAAAAATAAATGGCGGAAAAATAATTATAAAAGAAGGTAAATTAACAGGAGTTCTTATTGATAATGCTGTGGATTTAGTATATAATGTAATTCCTAAAACATCTGAAAAAGACAATATAGATGCTTTTAAATATGCACAAAATGATTGTTTTGCGGTTGGTTTAACTACTGTTAGCGATGCCGGTTTAGATAAAAATATTGTTTTGCTGATTGATAGTTTACAGAAAAGCAAGCAATTGAAAATGAGAATTTATGCAATGTTAAGTCCAACCGACGAAAATGTAGAATATTTTATTAAAAAAGGAATATATAAAACAGATAAATTAAGTGTTAGAGCAATAAAATTATATTCCGACGGAGCTTTAGGCTCAAGAGGAGCAAAGCTTAAAAAATCTTATACTGATGATGAAAATAATTCGGGAATTTTATTATCAGAATTAGCATTTTTAGAGAAATTCTGTAAACTGGCTTATGATAATGATTATCAAGTAGCAACACATGCAATTGGCGATTCGGCAAATTGCTTAATGCTTAATATATATGCAAAATATTTAAAAGAAAAAAACGATAAAAGATGGAGAATAGAACATGCACAAGTTGTTGATAGTGTTGATTTTCAGATGTTTGCTCAATACTCAATTATCCCATCTGTTCAACCAACTCATGCAACTTCTGATATGTATTGGGCAGAAAAAAGGCTTGGAAACGAAAGAATAAAAAATGCTTATGCTTATAAAAAGCTTTTAAACCAAAATGGTTGGTTACCTGCCGGCACTGATTTTCCGATTGAAAGTATAAATCCATTATTGACTTTTTACGCGGCAGTAGCCAGAAAAGATGTTAATAATTATCCTGATGAAGGATTTCAAATAGAAAATGCTTTAAGCAGAGAAGAAGCTTTAAGAGCAATTACAATTTGGGCTGCAAAATCTAATTTTGAAGAAAATGAGAAAGGAAGTATTGAAGCCGGAAAATTTGCCGATTTTGTTGTAACTCAAGACGATATAATGAAAATTGATTTAATTGAAATCACAAAAGTAAAAGTGCTTGAAACTTATATTGGCGGCGAAAAAGTTTTTTAATTTTTAAAATATAAATAAAGCAAATTTTTATTGTTACATGTTTATTTGCTAAATTGCCGGAATAAATACTTCTAGCAATTTAGCAATTTAACATTTTTGTAGTAACAAAATTTATCTAAATCCCATAGATTTTCTTTCTTCTTTATTCGAATCTATTTTAATTTCGGCTAAATCTTGCATTGTGATAGTTGCCATCATTGCGGTTGTTCTTTCTTCCGAAGGTAATGATGCCATTCTTAAATTCTGTTTTTGAACAGATTGTTCTACAATTTTTCTTACTGTTCTTGCATTTCCGAAAAATTTATCTCGTTTTTGATATAGCTGATTCATATAGTTTATCAGAAACTCTGATGCTTGAGTGTCTGGTTCTAATTTTTCTTTTGCAAACATCGAAAGTGCAATATTATAAAGTGTTTCAGGCGAATAATCATTAAAATGCCAAACTCTGTCAAATCTTGATTTTAATCCAGGGTTAGATTCTAAAAACATTTGCATATTTCCCGGATAACCTGCTGCAATTATTGAAAACTTGCCTCTTTTATCTTCCATGATTTTCAAAATCACTTCAATAGCTTCTTTTCCGAAAGAATTTTCGCCGGAACCGTCTGAAAGTGCATAGGCTTCGTCTATAAATAAAACACCGCCCATAGATTCATCAATTTTATCTTTAGTTTTAATGGCAGTTTGTCCTATATATCCTGCAACAAGTCCTTCGCGCCCTGTTTCAACTAAATGGCCTCTTTCAAGCAAACCAAGTGCTTTAAATATTTTTCCTATTATTCTTGCAACGGTTGTTTTGCCCGTTCCCGGATTTCCTGTAAATACTGTATGCATAGACATTATGTTTAACACTTCTTTTCCAGTTTCGCGATAATATCTAACCAGTTTAATTAAATCATTTATTTCAGTTTTTATGTGATTCATACCAACCAATGTATTTAGCTCTTCAACTGTAAATTTCAATAATTCTTCATCAATTGGGATATTTATGTGCTTTTTATCTGATATTGATTTTAATTTTTCAACATCTTCTAATAATATTGTTGATAAATGCTTGTCTGATAGTTTTTTTACATTTGGATGTTTAATAAGCCTAAGGCCTAAATTCATTTTAGCTTCATCTATTAATGAATAAGCATATCTCGCATTTCCAAATGATTTATCTCTGTTTCTATATGCTTCAATTAAGATTTTCTGAATTAATTCAATTGCTTTTTCTTCAACCAAAACGGCTCTTTTATTGGCTGCATATTTTGCTATATTTAATAATTCGTCTGGTGTATAATCATCAAAATGAAAATAATATTTGAATCTAGATTTAAGTCCCGGATTAAATTCTATAAAATTATCCATTTCTTTTGGATATCCGGCAGCCATTATTGCAATATCGCCAGGTCCGTCAGACATTTCTTTTATTAATATTTCAATTACTTCTCTTCCGTAATCTTTCGAGTCGTCTTTCGAGCGCATAAGTGCATATGCTTCATCAATAAAAAGCACACCGCCTCTTGCTGCTTCTATAGCTTTTTTTACTTTTGGTGCTGTTTGACCAATATATTCACCAACTAAATCTACTCTGTCTACTTCATGGATATGTCCTTTTGATAAAAGACCCATTTTATTATATATTTTGCCTAGCAATTTTACAACAGTGGTTTTTCCTGTTCCGGGATTTCCTGTAAAAATACTGTGCAGGCTTATTTTTTCTTCATCTTTTAGGCCTTTTTCTTTTCTAAGCTTTAAAAACTCTATATATTCAATATGTTCTGTAATTTGCTTTTTGATATTTTCAAGGCCGATAAGATTATTTAACTCTGCCATTAATTCCTCAAGAGTTTTTTCATTTTCTTCTTGAGTTTTAAACATTGAATCTGATAATAATGAATGACTTACTTTGCTTATTATGTTATCGCCTTCAATGTCTGAATTGCCCATTGTAAATGGTAATGCTGCAACCAGATTATCCATAAATACTATTTCTACTGTGTATTTATCGTCTTTCCACGAGCCTTTGTCGTCGTTTCCCCAACCTCTGTGATATGTATATACTGTATTTTTAGTTTTACTGTCGATAAAATATAAGCTTGATATTTGAGCTTTAAATTGTCCGGCGTCATCATAAAAGTTTATGAAGAACTCAAAATTCCAATCTTTTTCTGTTTTATTTTTGATTTTTATTTCTACCCAAACATATTGAGTTTCTGTTTTGTTAAAAGCTATTAAATATTTATGGTCTTTTTCTTCCCAGGAAGTAGAAGAACCTGAATAAAGTTTTATTGATTCTATATCAAAAAACGGATTATTGTTTATAGAAACTCTTCCAACATCTTCTATATAAAACTTTTCACTGCCTACTAATTTATCATCAATATAAGCTTCGCAAATGTAATCGCCTTTATCCCAAAATCCACCTTCGTCATCAACGCCCCAACTTTTGTAAACCTGAACTTCAGGATTATCTTTGCTTATATTCATTTTTTCTTCAAGATTGCAAATCTCTTTTCTTTTGCCTCTTTGTATTTCAAATGTTTTTATATTGATTTTTGCGTCCCAATCATCTTCATCAAAAAGTTTATTGTAAAATGTAAATTCAGACCTTATGTACGTAACTTCTGATTTATCAAAAACTCTTCGATATTTTTTTGTGGAATTTACCATCCATTCGGCCGAAGAATAAATTTTTAGTGATTTAAATTTATAAGGATCTCCATATTTGTAATCAATTTTTCCCATACCTTATCATTATTTACATTAATAAATGTTTTTAAAGTAAAAATAATCATTTTTTTCTAAAAAGTCATCTGATGAATAACTTTAGTAAAATTTTGAATTTTATTATCCTTAAAAACAGCTAATTGAAAATTCATCAGATGATTATGTTTTTATTTTTATACAGCCTTATTCTATTTATTTTGTTGATTAAAGCTTTTTAAATTAATTTTGACTGTTTAATAAATGAAAATATCAATATTTTAAATTGAATAAATAAAAGTTTAATCATATTTAATATAAATGCAATGAGTTATAATCATTTTAAAGTTGAAATAGAAAACAAAATTGCTAATGTTGCTTTTAACAGACCCGAAAAAGCTAATGCACTAAATATGGATGCATGGATTGAAATGCAAACTATTTTTGAAACTCTTAGTAATTCTGATGAAGTGAGAGTTATTATTCTTTCGGGCGAAGGAAAACATTTTTGTTCCGGAATTGATTTAGAATTATTAATGTCGATTGGTAGTTTTAAAGATATTTCTTGTTCAGGCAAACGAAGTGAAAAGATAAGAGCTTTAATTCAAAAACTTCAAAATACAATTACAGCTATCGAAAAATGTTCGAAACCTGTGCTTGCAGCTATTCATAATGGATGTATTGGTGGCGGGGTAGATATTGTTTCGGCTTGCGATATGCGTTATTGCAGCCAAGATGCATATTTTACTATTAAGGAAATTGATTTAGGAATGGTTGCCGATATTGGTACATTACAACGTTTACCAAAAATTATATCGCCGGGAATGGCTGCTGAAATGGCTTATACCGGCAGAAAAGTACACGGACAAGAAGCACAAAGCATTGGTTTGGTAAATAATTGTTATACTTCAAAAGAAACATTAATGGAAAATGTTATGCAAATTGCCACAACAATTGCCTCTAAATCTCCTTTATCTATTCGTGGAACTAAAGATGTATTGCGTTATACCAGAGATCATTCTGTTGATGATGCTTTAAATTATATGACCACATGGAATGCAGCAATGTTATTATCTGAAGATTTAACAGAAGCATTTAAAGCTACAATCGAAAAACGACAAGCTAAATTTAAAGATTAAAGATTAAAAATAAATCAATAATCTTTTCAGTTAACTTTAAGCTAAAAGTTATTAAGCAACTAAGTAAGTCTTTAAGACTTGCTTAGTTTTTTTTATATAGAAACCGGCAATCTTTAAAAGCATATTTTTAAACTTACTATTTAGTATATACTATTTATTTTGTTGATTAAAGCTTTTTTTAACTAGTTTTAGGCTTTAAATAAAAAATAAATAAAAAACGTGTAGCTGAATTGTAAATTGTTTATTGTTTATATATAATTTGAGCTGTGGCCTTGGGTAATACGTGTGCGTGTCTATGTTATTACTTACCCAACAACAACATCTAGTAGCTTACATAGGCTATGTGATTACTTACCCAATGTCGTTGTGCAATACGTGTATTTGCCTATGTGATTACTTACCCAAAGGCAAGATGTATGATAATCAGCTAGTTATAGAAGCGTGAAAATGATGCATATTTAGATGTATTTTGTCAAAATAATAAGTCCGACACGGCCGGACTTATACTATAATTAAATTTTAATATGTTAAACATGTAAAGTGCTGTTAAACAACTGTTAAGCTTTGCTCAAGCAATCCTTTTCTTACGCTTTTACCGTTGTGTGCACGATTTCTTACTTCAAGCCTATAACTACCTGCGCTTAATGTTTCAGGAATTTCAAATTGAATAGTTTTTGGAAAATTCTGATAAATGTATGCGACCTTAATTTCGCCTCCTCCATTTTCAGATATAAAATAAAGACCTTCATCATCAACTGATTCGTCGGTTTTTAATAAATTGCCTTGTAACTCTGCCATACTTCCAGGTGTAAGCGTTTGATTATTAGTTTTTGATTTTATATCAAAAATATTATTCAACTTAGGCTTATTTTCGTCGGTAGTTACTTTTTCAAATGTGGCTTTGGCCAGATTTTCTTTCCAAGGCTTACCTGCCGAAAGATTAGCATAAACACTATGCCGATTGCTGTCATATCTATCATTTTCGTTAATAAATACACCTTGCATATCAATACCTACCGAAAAATAATTGCTTTGAAAACCAATGCCTTCGGCTAAATTTGAACCTATTTTCTTTAAAAAAGCTTCGGTAACTGCCATACACTCGGTTTCTTTTAATATAGAGCCTTCGCCTGTTATTTGCTTAATAATATCAGCAATTGAATAAATTTGTGTGTTTACAACAACTGCCCTGCAATCGTCAGGATCGGGGGTTATTGGGTTTTTGTGAAGAACATAATTAATTTTCATAATTAAAAATTTTAGTGTTTAAAAAAATGTTTGTTTAATTATAGCTCTATAAAAATAACCGACATATTTGTAAAGTAAATGCAATAAATGTTAAAATAACTTAATGTATAGGTAAAGTTGGTAGTTGGGGAATTAGAAATTAGTAAATAGAAATTTGTAATTAGTAAATATAAAATAGTAAATTATTAACGCAAAAAGCTAAAATAATACAAAATAATACAAAATAAAACATCCAAACATTTTACAAAAAAAACTAATAAAAGATTAATATTGTGTGTGATGAATTAAAAATTCTACGCTTGGCCGTTGAAAACTGCCGTAAGCGAATCTTACTTGCAAAATAAGTTTATTATAAAATTTACATTTAAACATTAACTGTTTAAAAATTATTTTATCCTATAAATTAAAAATCGAACTTAGTTTATTTGTATTTATAGGCACTATTTATTTCTTTTTTCTTGCTATAAGTATTTCATTATCAGAAAATTCCATCCATGCAATATCATAAACATAAAAATATAGTTTTCCTTTACTATTTCGTAAAATATGGGTATGATATTTATAGTTAAATTTCTTTTTATCGAGCAGTAAGCGTTCAAATTTTTTTTGGACTGCATTTTTTCCAAGTATCTCTAATAATATTGACCGGTTGCGAGCTAAAATTTTGTTTATTTCATTTACTTCTTTTGCTGTGGCTCTTCTTAATTTAAGATGATATTCTGATTTACAATGAATCGAGCAAAATACTTTATCGCTTCTTCCATGAAATTCTTTTTGACACATTTTGCATTTACGAGACATAATTTATTTTTTATATAAGTAATAACTTTTCTGCAAAAACATAGTGCAACGGTTATTATCGGTTAATAACCGATATGTTCGATTAATTTTATTAAAGCTTGATTATCAGCACTTAAATATCGATTAAATATTGTAAATTTAACTAAATTTATTAAATTTTATTGAATGAAAGCAATAATATATCTATCTAAAAGCAATGATAAAAGAATTAAATTTTATATTCCGTATAAACGGATTGATTTTAGAGAAAAAATAAAGCGTTTAAATTCTACCTTTTGGCATAATAATCAAAAGTTGTGGTCTATTGTAAATACAAAAGAAAATTTGAATTCTTTAAAATCGATTTTTGGAAATGAATACATAATTGAACAAAATGATGCCCCAAAACCTGTTAAAAAAAGATTATTAACTAAAGCTCTGCTAGATGAAATTGATGAATTAGAAAAAACTTTAACATTAACAGCACATAGTCAATCAACAATAAAGACATATAAAAACATGTTAACTGTGTTTTTTTCAAGATTTATGAATTACGAAATAAAACAAATTACAAAAGAACAAATAGAAGGGTTTATATATCAACTTATTAAAGAAAATAAAATTAGCGAAAGCTATCAAAACCAGATGATTAATGCAATTAAAGCATATTACGAGCATGTTTTAGGTATGCCAAGAGAATATTATGAAATAAAAAGACCTAGAAAAAGTGTAAGCATTCCAAATGTTTTGAGTGAAAACGAAGTACTTAAAATAATTCAATATCCTGAAAACCTAAAGCATAAGGCGATATTATGGACTATTTACAGTGCAGGTTTAAGAATTTCGGAGCTGGTAAATTTACGAATTGCTGATATACATTCTGATGATGGTTATATATTTGTAAAAGGAGCAAAAGGGAAAAAAGACAGAAAGACAATTTTATCGGAGCATTTAATTCGCTTATTAAGAATTTATTACAGGATGTATAAGCCAAGCTACTGGCTATTTGAAGGACAAACAGGCGGAAAATATAGTGTTACCAGTATTAGAGCCATATTTAGACGAGCAGTAAAAGAAACAAACTCAAATCCGTGGGCAACAGTACATACATTAAGGCATTCGTTTGCAACACATTGTTTGCAAAACAACATTAATTTACGACATATACAAAATATGTTGGGCCATAATAATCCGAAAACTACAGAAATTTATACAAAAACTATAGAAATAAATAATAAAAAGATTAAAAGTCCTTTGGATAATCTTTTTGAAAACAGTACATTAGCAGGATAAAAAAATAGTTGTAGCTAAATTGGAAATAAACACAATAGAGTTACACAGATGTT
>JAFGWC010000118.1 GCA_016937695.1 Bacteroidales bacterium | reverse complement strand
GCCCAGGTGGCGGAATTGGTAGACGCGCTGGACTTAAAATCCAGTGACCATTGCGGTCGTGCCGGTTCGATCCCGGCCCCGGGTACTCAAAGTAAAAGCTCATCTTTTGATGAGCTTTTTTTATTTTCAAAAATTAAACTTTCTTTTTCAAATATAAATAATCGAGATAATATAGAACTTTTATTGAAAAGCTATTAATTTGTGGCGAATCAAAAGTTTTGTTTAAATTATTAAAATAATTATTATCTATCTGTTCGTTTTCTGTATTAATCGAATTTTTCCATACTGCAGATAGTTCACTGCCTGGTGCAAATATCCATCTAAAACTTAAATCCACTGTAAAGAAATTAAAGTTGATATCATTATTTTCAGTATAAGAATTGTCATCGTCTAAAAGACCAGATTTGTTTAATGTGAAAAATTTATTATAATCTACTGCAGACCAATAATGCCTTAATCTTAAATTAATTGAAATGTTTTCATTAAAAATATATCTTGTATTAATTGTATTTTCAATTGTTATAACATTTCTACGGCCAAAAAAAATAGAGTCTTGATTTTCATTGTTATCAACATAACCTATATCCTTGTTCAAACTTTCTATTTCAGTTTCTAAAACAACTAGAAATCTATCGCTAAATCTATATCTTGGCTCAAAGCCGATTTTAAATAATTGTCTGCCATATTGATTTTTTGTTTCTGTGGCAAAACTTATATCAAAAGCAAATTTTTTTCTGTAATCTGTTGAAAACCAGATATTTAAATTATTATTTGTCGGCTTAATAAACATTCTTCCATCAACTCTTGATTCAAAATAATCATGTTTTTCGAATAATTCAAATTCTAAATACCAGCCAAGAGTTAAATGATTTTTGAAAGTCATATTGCTATTAAACGATGTCAATATTTGAGAATATTCATCAGGATTATATAGTTTAGAGTAATATAAATCAAGCGTGTTGTACATATTTAATAATCGCCACACTGGTTTATAAAAATTATATGCAATCCAAGAATAATAAGACACTTCATTATTACTTTGCAGATATCCGAGGTCATTTGGATTATAAGTATCACTTTCTATATTATTGCTTATAGAAAATCTAAATTGCCCACTCTGTTTTGAAAAGCTTATATATGAACGATAACCAAAATTTGCATCTAAAGAATCTTCAAAAATCTGACTAACAGCACCTTCACTATAAATTCGGAATGATTTTTTATTATTGAATAAACTTAATTCTGCACCTGTAACGTTTGCGGAATAATTATCTGCAAAACGAGATAAATTCGTATTTATAAGGCTTATATATGAATTATTTTTAAATGTTTGATCAAAAACAATAACATTATAATTTGTAAATGGCTGAGTAATAATTTCTCTTTCAGCTCCAGAAATAGTATCTTTTACTTTTGCAATAGAATTAATAGTCATTCCATTAAGAAAACCAATGCCTAAACCGTTGTTTGTTCTTCCTGAAATTTTTGTAGCATTAATTAATTGTGTTTCTGATGGATTTTCTATAATAGTCTCATTTTCTGACAGTTCTGCTTCAACATCATAAAATTTATTCGGACTTGCTCCTATTCTTCTGCTGTAAAATATTGAAGCTCTACTAAACAATTCTGTTCCTTCGGTAAAAAACTGTCTTTTTTCATCATAAAAAACTTCAAATGGTGATAAATTAAGCACTCCATCATCGCTTTGAACTTGACCAAAATCAGGAACTAACATCATATCTAATGTAAAGCTTTCGTTAATTCCGTATTTTAAATCTAAGCCTCCTTTATAAAAGTTTGTCCAATTTCCATTAGCATCATCATTTTCGATATATCCTGAAACATACGGACTAAAAGATAAGCGCAATGGCGGACTAACATTCTGAATGCCTATCAATTGTCCTTCTTGATTAATCCAGCCTTGAGCTTCACTGTCTATAAAATTCCATGAAGCATTTTCTCTATATCGTTGAATATTCCTAAAAATATTTACGCCCCATGTTTGGATGTCAGATTTTGGAAATCTTAATGCAGAATATGGAATTTTATATTCAACAACCCAACCTTTTTCATTTATTTTTGTTGCACTTTTCCAAACGGCACTCCAATTTGTATCTTCATTTCCACTTTCATCGGCTTTCATGTCAATTTGAATATTTACCGGAGTTACAAAAAATCCCAATGCATTCAATCCGCTATTAAAAGGATCGAAATAAACTCCAAAATAATCAGAAATATCAATTTCATCACGCGGTGAATATTGAGTCATAATACTGTCGGGATAAGGATCGTAAAGCATTGCAGCAACATAAATGGCTTTATCGTCATAAACAAATTTTACTTCTGATTGAAAAGTTGAAGGTTTTCCGTTATCAGGCCGCAATTGAATAAAATCTTTTGCAACTTCTGCATTTTCCCAACATTTATCATCTAAAACACCATCTATTTTAGGAATGTCATTTGTTCTGGAAATATTAATACTTTTTTTAACATCTTGTGAAAAAAGGAAGGAAAAATTATTAAAAAACAACAGCAATAAAATTAGTTTCTTCATATATTGATAAGTATTAGATTTACACATAATTAGCTATTTCTATGCCATAAAACTTAAATGTATAAAATTCAGATATTTAATCTTTTTTTATATTAATTAAAATGTCCGCTTACGAACAAAAATGTTCGTAAGCGGACATACAAATTCCCCTTTTTTTAAAGCTACCTTGAAATATTTTTTTAAAGCTAAGATTTTTTAAGCATCAGTATATCAACTAAATACATTTCTATTCTTCTTTCTTCTCAACTTTTTCTTCTTTTACTTTTGATTTTAATCGACTTGTGGTATCAAGTCCTTGTTTTATTTCAATATTTATTCCATCTGAAAGTCCGGTTAAAATTGCAATTCTTTCAAATTTTTGTTCTCCTTTTTCTAATTCAACAAAAGAAGAATCTCCTTCAAACTTTATTAAACTTTCTTTAACAGCTAAAACATTATCTTTTCGTTCAAGAACAATATCTGCATTTGCACTGTAACCAGAGCGAATAAATTGAGAATTCTTTAATTTCACATCTGCTTTAATTTCAAATTGAATTGCTCCATTTTCTTCAACTCCTTTTGGCGAAATATAAGCTAATTTTGCATAAAAAGTATCATTTTCTATTGCCCCAATATTCAATAACAAATCCATTCCTTGTTTAATCTTTCCAACTTCAGTTTCATCAACTTTTCCTTTGAAAATCATATCATTCATATCTGCAATTACGGCAATTGTAGTTCCGTCATTAAACGTGTTACTTTCAATAACAGAATTTCCTTCTTCTATTGGCACATCAAGCACCATACCGTTAATTGTTGATCGAATTAATGTATTTGTTGCATTTCCTGATTTTTTTAAAACACCTTCTTTAATCAATTGTAAATTATTTTCGGCAGATTCTAGCTCTTCTTTTAAACTTTTATATTCTAATTCATTTTTTTGAAATTCGGCACTTGCAATAACTCCTGTTGCAAATAATTCCTTTTGTCTTATAAATTCAAGTTCTGCATCATTAAATTTAATTTTTGCTTGTTTTAGTCTTGATTCAGCATTATTAAGGCTTAACATATTAGGAATAATTTTTACTTTAGCAATTAAGTCGCCCTTTCTTACAATTTTCCCTGCCTCAACATATATTGCTTCAACAATTCCGGATACTGTTGGTTTAATTTCGACTTGTTTTCTAGGAACAACAGAACCTGTAGCAACAGTTTTTTTAATAATATTAGTAATAAAAGGCTTTTCAGTTTCATAAACAACAGGTTTTTTTTCTGATTTTTGATATAAAAAAACAATTGTCCATATAAAAACAACACTAATAATTACAAGAACAGATATTCTAATGATTTTTTTCATTTTTTAATAAATTAGTTTCAATTTTTGTTTGTTTAAAAATTACTTGTTTTATAATATTTAAAATATATCATGTTTAAAAGAGTAAATAAACATCTCAAATTATTCATCTCTTAAAGCATCAATTGGTTTTATACGTATTGCTCGTTGAGCTGGAATTAACCCTGCTAAAGCTCCCGAAATAATTAGAATAATTAATGCTGAAATTGCAACATTAAAATCAACGCTTGGATGCCTAAAAAAATCACCTTCTGAGCCTGAGCTAACTAATAAATAATTTATCAATTCTATTAAACCCACTCCAATTACAAGTCCAATATATCCTGCTAAAGCTGTTAACACAACAGATTCTAAAATTATTTGACTGATTATTTTATAAGGAGTAGCACCAATTGCTCTTTGAACTCCTATTTCTTTAGTTCTTTCTTTAACTATAATGAGCATAATATTACTTACGCCAATAACTCCAGCCATTAAAGTTCCTGTACCTACAATCCAAATCAGAACTGAAATTCCCGTAAATAAACCTTTCATTTTAGCAAATTCTTCTTCTAAATTGAATCCTCCAACTGCCTGTTTATCATCAGGATGTATATGATGCCTTTCGCGAATTATAGCCTTACATTTTTCATCAACAACAGAAACGGGAACATTCTCTTTTGCTGTTACTGAAAAATAATGAACTTCATTTCCAAAATTATATGCCTTTTGCAAAGCCGTAAAAGGTAAAAAAATTGTTTGCTCTTTTTCACCTCCAAAATTAATATTACTAACAGGTTCAATGAGTCCAACTACCTGAAAATAAACACCTTTAATTCTTATATACTTCCCAATCGGCTCCTCATTTTCTTCAAACAAAACTTCTTTAACTCTAGAACCAATCACACATACTTTTCGGCTTTGTTCAATATCTTTATAATTTATAAATCTGCCATTTACTATTTTATTAGGGTCAATTTTATTCATTTCAGGATAATCGCCCTGAATTGTAAAAGCGCCTGTTTTAAGTCCTCTTGTAACATTATTTTCTCCATCGCCAGCACCCCAGCCCTGTAATCTTGGTGCAAGAACATCTATTTCAGAGATATTATCTTTAAGGGCTTTCATGTCGTCATTTGTAAAATTATATCTTCTGCCTCTTGGATAACCTTCATAAGGAATTGTTGTTCTTCTTGCCCAAATAAAAGCAGTATTTGTTGCAAAATCGCCCATATCTTCGAAAACAGAATTTTCAAGACCTTTTCCAGAACCTAACATTATTATCAGCATAAATATCCCCCAAAATACGCCAAAGGCTGTTAAAAAGGTTCTTAATTTATTGCTTTTTAATGCCGCATATATTTCCTGCCATCTGTCTATATCGAACATAAAATAGTTTTAATTGATTATTAGTATGTTTATTTTATTCATCTCTTAAAGCCACAATTGGTTTTATTCTAGCTGCCTTTGTCGCAGGAACTAGTCCTGCAATAGCTCCCGAAACAACGAGTAAAATTGTAGCACTTACAGCAACTCCAAAATCGGCTTCAGGATTTCGGAAAAAATCAGTTCCCGGCATATTACTTGAAATAAGTTCTAATAAACCAACGCCCAAAACCAATCCCAAATATCCTGCAAAAGCTGTAATAGCAATACTTTCCATCATTATTAAACCGACAACCGAACCTGGCGTTGCACCTATAGCTTTTCTAATTCCAATTTCTTTTGTCCTTTCTTTAACAACAATCATCATTATATTGCTAACGCCAACAATACCAGCTATTATAGTTCCTATTCCGATAATCCAAATAAAAATTCTAATCCCAAGAAAAAGATTCTGAAATTGTTGAAAATCTTTTAAAGTATTTCTGATAAAAATTGCTTGTTTATCTTTAACATCAAAATGATGCCTTTTTGCAAAATCAGCTTGTAGTTGTTCTGTCATTTCATCACTTCTTGTAACTGAAGCTGTTGTTGTAAGTGATAATCTATGAATAACATTTCCTCCATTAAAAATTTTTTGTGCTGTAGATACCGGAATATAAATCCTATTCATATCTCTTTCATTAGGATCTTCAAAAATGCCAACAACTTTAAAAGGAATTCCATTTACTTTTATGTATTTACCAATTGGGCTTTCTTTATCTTTAAACAAAGCTTCAACAATTGGTGGCCCAATCGAAACAACTTTCCTAAATTTTTTAATATCAATATCATTAAGAAATCTGCCTTCTTTAACTTTCGCATTTTCAAGAAATAAATAATCAGGATGAATACTTATAATATCAAAACTTCCAAATTCATTTTTATAAGAAACAACGCCGCTTCCGCGGATAGAAAAATTAGCTGAGATATGGTCTATATCTTCAACTTTATTGTTTACTTGGTCAAAATCGTCATTAGTGAATCTTATTCTTCTACCTAAAGTATAACCTTTATATGGTACACTTGTTTGACCCGGGAAAAGCCAAATACTATTAACCGCATCTTGCTTAAATTGTGTTTCGATACCATTCTGCAATCCTTTTCCTGAGCCTAAAAGAATAATTAGCATAAAAATTCCCCATGCAACGCTAAAACCAGTTAAAAAGGTTCTAAGCTTGTTCTTTCTTATAGTGCTAAATATTTCCTGCCATTTATCAAGATCAAACATATGCTAATGAATTTTCAGTTTTATGTGCAATTTTTTTCCCATTAACTGACTCAATAATACCATCTTTAAGTCTTATTATTTTGTCTGTTCTCTCTGCAATATCATTCTCATGTGTTACAATAATCACAGTAATTCCAAGTTGATTAATTTCTTTAAAAAGACTCATTACTTCATATGATGTTGTTGTATCTAATGCTCCTGTAGGCTCGTCGGCAAGAATAATTTTAGGTTGAGTAATTAAAGCCCTGGCAATAGCAACTCTCTGTTTTTGTCCTCCAGACAATTCGTTTGGCATATGATTAGCCCATTCAGTTAAACCCATTTTTTCAAGATATTCCATTGCTTTTATATTTCTTTTTTTTCTGCTCATTTTTTGATAATACAATGGCAATGCAACATTTTCCATCGCATTTTTAAAAGAAATAAGATTAAATGATTGAAATACAAATCCAATATATTTATTCCTTAAAAGAGCTGCTTTTTTTTCAGACATATCTCTAATTAACATATTATCAAGATAATAATCGCCTTGATCATAATTATCTAATATGCCAACTATATTTAATAATGTAGATTTTCCAGAACCGGAAGAACCCATAATAGATACAAGTTCGCCTTCTTTGATATTAAAATCAAGTCCTTTTAATACATGTAACTTATTTTGTCCTGTTGTATAGGATTTGTGTAAATTGTTTATTCGAATCATATATTAAATTATAGAGTTAATTACTATTGGATTCTTTTTTTTACAACCATCTATTATGCCAACACGCATAAACAATTCATTTACAGCACTTAACTAAAAAACATCTAAATTCAGTTTAAATAATTATTGTACGTTTACGTACAATAAAATTCCATTTTCGAACACTTTCCTATTTTAAATAATTTGCGGTTTAAATGATAAAAGACTATGTATCTGCATATTAATTATACTGGCATAAGTATTGATTATTTTAAATTGGTTAATAGGTTTTTCTGACTTAAGCTATTTAAATTTATTTTGGTTAGGGTAAAAAGTAGTTTAAGGTTAATGATTATTAGGTAATAGGTTTTGTGCCACTCTTTTTAGGGTGGCATTTTTTTGCATAAAAAAATCCCCAAAGAAAACTTTGAGGATTTTTTATTATTGCAAAAGATATTTACTATTCGCCACCAAATTTGTAACCAACAGAAATTCCAATAACTTTATTATTAATTTTATATCCATTTTCTGAATAAGGAGAAATATTTGCAAGACCTAATTGATAAGATGCACCAACAGAAATAGGACCAAATTCAACACCTGCTCCTACCATTAATCCAAAATCTAACATTTTGAAATCATCATCTTCTTCGTCGCTACCAATATTCAAATCACCACTTTCTGATTCAGAATCACCACCAATAGACACACTCATATCATAAGTTCCTTTTAAAGCTAAACCAACATAAGGGCCAAAAGTTCCGAATAGTTTTGCACCACCCATGTCTTTTGTGAATTTTACATTTAAAGGAATATCAAGATACATAAGATTATAAGTTCCTTCTGAAGTAAGAGTAACTCCCATATAATCCTCAGTAGCTTCCATTTTAACTCCTTTTGTTGATAATAAAACACCCGTGTTGAACGACAAAGCATCACTTATTGGAAATTCAGCAGTTACACCAACATGAAATCCCATTTTCATTTTAAAATCATCATCTTATGAAGCATCGTCATCTTTCATAGTTAAATTTGACATGTTAAGACCACCAACTACTCCAAATGTTTGTGCAAATGCTTGAGCACCAAATACAGCAAATGCTGCAACTAACAAAATTTTTGAAATTTTTTTCATTTTTTAATGTTGTTTTGTTTTGCCTACTCTTAAGTTTTTCAGCTTTCACTCCCTTTTTTTATAAAAGATGTTGGGATCACCTTTTATTAATATTAAAATTACTTTATATATATTTACCTTTTTTCAAAGGTAAATATATATAAAATAAAAAGTCATGAAAATTTTTTCTTTAGAATTTTACAAATATTAGACTAAATTATCATTTTTATACACCAAAGATTAATTTTAAGATTTTAAAATATAATTGGTTATATTAATTAATTATCTTAATATATTTGTAACAAAAACTTAAGAAGATAAAAATGATATTTAAAAATAACATCCTGATTATAAGCATATTAGCTGTATTTTTGCTGTTTTCTTGTTTGCCTAAATCTACTAATCCAACAATTAAAAACGATACACAATCTATTTATAATCCGTTATTAAACAGACTTAATCCGGAATATTTTGTGTATAATGATGAAATGGGCAAAAGCAGACTTTACACTAAAATATACCTAAACGACCTGATGTTTATTCCTACAGATAGTACAAACAAAATTTTTGTTGGCAAAATAAAAATTGAATATGAAGTTTTTTCTCCTGAAAATTTAGATTTATTAATAGACAGTGCAAGTAACATCTATAATATCAGAAATATAAAAGGTCAAAATAATATTATCACATATCTAAACATAAATAATAATTTACTTAAAGAATATTATCTAAAAATCACAACTACAGATATGTTTAGACGTGTTAGTATTCAGGATTTTATATTTGTAAGTACAGAAGAAGGCTCAAAACAAAGTTTTATAGTAAAATCAAAGGAAAATGATTATCCGTATTTTAAAAATTATTTTAGAAAAGAACACTTTTTCTCAATAAAACACAACTTCCCTGTTGACAGTATCTACATTAAATATTTTTCTGAAGAATTACCTTTACCATATCCACCTTTCTCATCTATGATTAGAGATGAAATTTTAACAAAACACGATAGTATCTGGTCGGTTAATGGTAAAGAATCTATTCAATTTAACGAATCAAAATTTGGTTTGTATTTTATTCAAACTGATACTACTAGTAAAAATGGATTAGCATTAATTAATCAAACAAATAATTTTCCTTTTATAAAACAAACTGACGAAATGCTAAGTCCGCTTCAATATTTAACAAGTACAAATGAATTTATAAAAATACAAACCAGTACAAATAAAAAACTTGCAATTGATAGATTTTGGTTAAGTTGCGGCGAAAACCCTCAGAGAACAAGAGAGCTTATAAGAATTTACTATAACAGAGTTCTTTATGCGAATATTAATTTTAGCTCATTCACCCAAGGTTGGCGAACAGACAGAGGAATGATTTATTTAATATTTGGACCACCAAAAGCTGTAAAAAAGACTGCAAATAAAGAAGAATGGATTTATAGCGACAGACTTAATTATAAAATGCTGATATTTGTTTTTAATAAAACAAATGACAAGTTTTCTGATAACGACTACGTGCTAGAAAGGAATATTGATTTTAAGAAATTTTGGTTTGAATCGATTCGAAGTTGGCGCGAAGGAAAAGTTTATACAGTTTTTAAATAAGTGTGAAGTATGAGTTACAAATTCAGATATTATTAAAATAAAAAAACATACACAAAAAAAATAAGATTAAAGATTATAACAAAATAACTAGCTGATATTATGCGAATTAGACATCAGCATTTGTTTGTTTTTTTGTTTTTTACTTTTTAAAATTGAATAATAATTTAAATTAAATAAATAAACATGTCGGCAAAAAAAAATATGATTTTTGGAATTAGAACCACAATTGAAGCAATAAAAGCAGGAAAAGATATTGAAAAAATATTTATTCAAAAAGGCAATAACAGCAGCTTAATAAAAGAGTTAATGATTCTTGCAAATAACGAAGGAGTTCCTTTCCAATATATTCCTATTGAAAAATTTAAAGGCTTCACTGGAAAAAATCACCAAGGTGTAATGGCATTACTTTCTGAAATAACATATGAAAAAATAGAAAATATTTTACCATTAATATATGAAAAAGGCGAAGATCCGTTCATCTTAATTCTAGATCAAATTTCAGATGTTAGAAATTTTGGCGCAATTACAAGAACAGCTGAATGTGCTGGTGTTCATGCAATTATAATACCGGAAAAAGGAAGTGCATCAATAAATTCTGATGCAATAAAAACTTCTGCAGGCGCATTAATGAAAATTCCGGTATGTAGAGCAAAAAATTTAAATTCTACTATAGATTTTCTTAAAGAAAGTGGTCTTCAAATCATCGCAGCCAGCGAAAAATCTGATTTTTTCTATACTGATATTAATTATTCAACACCAATTGCAATAATTATGGGATCTGAAGACACTGGTGTATCTAAAAGCTTTCTAAATATTGCTGATAAAATTATTAAAATCCCAATCAAAGGAACAATAGAATCTTTAAACGTTTCAGTTGCCACAGGAATAATACTTTATGAAGCCTTAAGACAAAAAAGCATTTAACATTTGTTATGTTAAAAAAATATTATTTCACCTATATAATTTGTTAATTTGCCGATTAGTATTTCTAAATAAAATACAATATTTATACTTTTATGCAATAAATTTTAAAAATTATTTGTGTCCGATGTCGAACAAAACAAACCATAATCGCACACAATTTATTTTTAAAAACAGAGAAAAATAAGTTATAATACTGAATATCATAAATATAAGTTGTTTGGACTAATAATTGAGTAACCAACAAAATTTTGACTTGATATTCTAAAAAAATATTTTTTAAAATTATATTAAAAACTAATAATAAATAACAATGGAATTTGAATTTTTTAAAGAAAGAAGAGTTGTAATAGTTATTGCTATTCTATCTATATTATTAATATCATTTGGCGGAATGAAGCTGTTAGGAAATCTTAAATCAGAAATTAAAAAGCCGCCTATTGAAAAAGCTAAACGTTATGTTTTAGCTAAAAAAGTAAAATATACTGTAACAAGCTCAAACATAACTGCTTCGGGACGAGTAGAGTCCCAAGATTTTTTTGATATAAGTGCCGAAGTTCAAGGCAAGATTTTAAATGGAAATGTAAACCTAAAAAAAGGAGCCGCTTTTAAAAAAGGCGAATTACTTATTCAGATAAACAATAAAGAATATGTTCTTTCTTTAAATGCTCATAAAAGCAGATTTCTCAATTCTGTTGCAAATTTATTGCCTGATTTCAAAATTGATTATCCTAATAGTTACCAAAACTGGCAAAAGTTTTTTTCTGATATAGATATAAACAAAAACCTTCCTAATTTACCGGAAATTAAATCGGAACAAGAAAAAATATACTTGGCAAGCAGAAACATTTTGAGCGATTTTTACACTATTAAAGCTGAAGAAGAAAGATTAAGAAAATATTCTTTGACAGCACCTTTTTCAGGAAGTTTTTCTGAAGTATATCTTAGAGTTGGCTCAATAGCAAATCCGGGAAGTAAAATTGCGACAATAATAAGTACAGATAAGCTTGAACTGGAAGTTCCTGTAAATGAGAATGAAGCAAAATGGGTAAAAAAAGGAGATTTAGTAAATATATCTGACGGAAACAATAAAGAAAAATGGAAAGGATATGTTGCAAGAAAGTCCAATTTTGTAGATCCAAAAACTCAAACAATTACAGTATTTGTAAGTATAAATAGCAATTACACAACTGAACTATACAAAGGTGTTTATCTCAACGCAGAATTTCCAGGAATGTCAATAGCAAAAACTATGGAAATTCCAAGAAATGCTGTTTTTAACAATAATGAAGTATTTTTTGTACAAGACAGCTTACTTATGAAAGCTGAAATAAAAATACACAAAATTAATGAAAACACTTTGATTTTTTCAGGTTTACCTGAAGGAACAGATTTAGTGGTTGAACCACTTATAAATGCATCTGAAAATATGAAAGTAAGTATTATACGTTCAAAATAAAACCATTTTTTGCAGTATATAAATATAAGTTTACTGTTTTCAAAACTAAGCTAAACAGCTAATTTTAAAGTGATTACAATTATTACCTTAAAAACTAAATAGTCCTAATTAAATGAAAGAATTTGTAAAAAACTTCATAAAATTTCCATTTTATGCAAATATAATAGTGGTTATTATCATAATTGCAGGTGGAATTGCACTTAAAAACACAAAAAAATCATTCTTCCCCGAAAGAAAATCAAGATTCATAACTGTATCTGTTTCATATCCTGGAGCCTCTCCAAAAGAAATGGAAGAAGGAATTACATCTAGAATTGAAGAAGCTGTTAGAGGAATTGTTGGAATCAAAGAAATCACATCTAACTCAATGGAAAATTTCGCAAATATTTCTGTAGAAACTACCGGAAAATATGATTTGGACATGACACTTTTAGAAGTTAAAAACGCTGTAGATGCAATTAACTCTTTTCCAACTGCTGCCGAAAAACCAATCGTAACAAAACAAAGAACCACCACAAATGCAATGATGGTTGGACTTTCAGGCGATGTTGATATGGAAACTCTAAAAAAATACGGACAAGAAATTGAAGAAGATTTTTTAGCGACAGGATATATTTCGCAAGTTTCAGTTTCAGGTTATCCGGCACTTGAAATTTCGGTTGAAACCAAAGAAGAAGACCTTCTAAGATATAATTTAACTTTTGATGAAATATCTAATGCAATTGCATTAAATAATCAGGATATTTCTGCAGGTATTGTAAGATCTTCAAAAGAAGAACTCTATATACGTTCAAGAGCAAGAAGTGTTGATCCTGATGAAATTGGAGAAATTATAATTAGAGCAAATCCAGATGGAGGTTTTTTAAGAATACGCGATGTTGCTGTTGTAAAGAAAAAATTTGCTGATGTTGCTAACTATCTTACCATGAATGGGAAACAAGCTGTTTGGATTAATATTCAAAAACTTGCCGAAGAAGATTTAGACAAAATAGCAAATTTCACAAATGATTATGTTAATATCTTCAATAAAGGACACAAAGACGTTCAGCTTTTTGTTGTTTTTGATTTTTTGCAAATACTTGGACAAAGACTAAATCTTTTATACAGAAACGGTGGAATGGGTTTATTGTTAGTAATAATAACACTTGCACTATTCTTAAGTTTCAGGCTTTCAATGTGGGTAGCGTGGGGAATACCTTCTGCTTTTTTAGGAATGTTTATAGTTGCACCGTTTTTTGGAATTACAATAAACATGATTTCCCTTTTCGGGATGATTTTAGTAGTAGGGATTCTTGTTGATGACGGGATTGTTATTGCCGAAAATATTTTCACTCATTTCGAAAAAGGCAAAAGTCCTATTAGAGCTGCCATTGATGGAACAAACGAAGTTCTAATTCCAGTAATAACATCAGCTTTAACAACAATGATTGCTTTTTCGCCATTGCTTTTACTCGAAGGCGCATTTGAATTTTTATACGAAATGGCTTTTGTTGTAATTTTCAGTATCGCATTTTCATTATTAGAAGCTTTTTTTGTATTACCAACCCATATTGGTTCTCCGCACATTTTAAGAGCAAAATCAAAACAAGCTAAAATAAGAATTTTTCTAGAAAAAGGTATAGACTTTTTGAAATTTAAGATTTATGGAAAAATTCTCGAAAAAGTTATCAAATGGAAATGGATAGCTTTGAGCGTTCCAACCGGAATAATAATTCTTACAATTGGATTGTTTGATGGCGGATTAATAAAAACTACATTCTTTCCAAACATTCCTTTTGATAGTTTTAATGTTGAAGTTGCTTTTAAACCTGGCGAAGGAGAAGCTCAAACAAGAAAATATTTAAAACAATTTGAAGAAGCTATTTGGGAAGTGGACAAACAATTAATGAAAGAAAACAATGATAGCTCATACATAAAAGCAGTTTTTAGATTTACAGGCACAGCTTTTTCAGGAAAAGAAAATGGTTCTCATGCAGGCACGGTAATGGTTTTTATGAGAGATATGGAAAAAGCGCCTATTTCAAGTTTTGATATTGCAAACAGTGTTAGAGAAAAAATCGGTGAAGTTAAGGGAGCAGAAAAATTTAGCATTGGCGGAAGAAACCGTTTTGGAAGCCCTGTATCAATTAGTTTACTTGGCAAAAATCTGGAAGAATTAAAACAAGCAAAAAAAATGCTTGAAGACCAAATGAAAAACATGCCGGAATTAATAAACATTACGGACAATGACGCAGCAGGAATGCCTGAAATTTTACTAAATTTAAAGCCAAAGGCTTACTTTTTGGGATTAAATCACGCATTTATAAGTAACCAAGTAAGGCAAGGATTTTTTGGTGGACAAGCTCAGAGAATACAAAATGGAAGAGACGAATTAAGAATTTGGGTTAGATTTCCAAAAGAAAATAGACAAACGGTAGGACAACTTGAAAAAATGAAAATAAAAACGCCTCAAGGTGAATATTATTTATCAGAATTGGCTGATTTTGAAATAAAAAGAGGCCCGGTTAATATTCAAAGATATAATGGTTCGCGTGAAGTTAGAGTTGATGCCGACACAAAAGATCCATATGCAGCTGTTCCTCCTATTTTAGAACACATCAACAGCAATATAATTCCACAGATTAAAACTTCTTTTCCAGGAATTAGAATAAAATATCAAGGTCAACAAAAAGATAGTGAAGAAGCAACTAGCGAAATTATTTTGTATTTTGGAACTGCATTTGCGATAATTCTTCTTATTATAATGATTCAATTCAAATCTGCAACTCATGGTTTAATAATAATTATGCTGATTCCTCTTGCATGGCTTGGTGCAGCTTGGGGACATGGTATTGAAGGAATTCCGGTTTCAATGCTTAGCGCTTGGGGAATGGTTGCTCTTGCAGGAGTAATTGTAAACGATTCTATTGTGATGCTTGACAAATACAATTTAAATTTATTGGAAGGACAAACTGTTGAAAAAGCGATATTTAATGCAGGTATTTCAAGATTCAGACCTATTATTCTAACAACTTTTACTACTGCGGTTGGATTATATCCAATTATATTTGAAAAAAGCTTTCAGGCGCAGTTTTTAAAACCGATGGCTGTTTCTCTTGCATATGGAGTTTTATTTGGAACAGCTTTTATTTTAGTGTTTTTTCCAGTATTAATTTTGGTTAGAACATCTATAAAAGTTTATATTAAATGGCTATGGACTGGAGAAAGACCAACAAATGAAAGCATGGAAACAATTTTAAAAGATAATAAAAGACTTGAGGAACAATATAAATAAAAGAATAATTTGTATTTTATTATAATATTAATTAAAAACACATTATTAAAAGACTAATTAACTAATTTTAAAATGGCAACAAAAATTAAATACATTCTTTTTTTAGCAATTATAATAACAAGCTTTTCTTTTGAAATTTTTGCACAGCAAGATTCAGTAATAACAAATGCTGAACATAAGGATATAAGTCTTTCTGATGCTATAAAAACCTCATTAGAAAGGAATTACCAAGTAAAAATTTCAGAAAAAGAGCATGAAATTTCAGAAAATAATAATTCTTGGGGAAGAGCCGGACGATATCCTACTGTAAGTTTAAATCTTACGCAAGGCAACAGATACGATAATACACCTCCATCTATTACTGATGAAAGAACTGAAATCGGAACAATTAGTTTATCACCATCCTTAAACGCCAATTGGGTTTTATTTAATGGATTTTCTGTTAGATTTACAAAAAAAAATCTTGAAGAATATAAAAATATTTCTGAAGATTATTTGAAACTACAGATTGAAAACACAATTTACCAGACAATTTTAGGATATTATGATATTCTTTTGCAAAAAGAAAAACTAAATATCTTAAATCAAATAATGGATTTATCGAGAGACAGATATGATTATGTTAAAGCAAGAAAAGAGCTTGGAAGTGCTGTAACATTTGATGTTCTTCAAGTTAAAGATGCTTTTTTATCAGACTCAAGTAATTATATTCTTCAAAAATTGAATTTTGATAATTCAATACGAGTTTTCAATAAACTTTTGGCAGATACTGTTTATATTTCATATAATCCAACGGATGAATTTAATACCGATTTTGTTAATTTTAATTATGAAGAGCTAAAAACTAAAATGCTTGAAAACAATAAAACACTAAAAATTCAAAATATGAATCAAAATGTTTTGCGAAACGATATTGCACTTCAAAAAAGCAGCTTATATCCAAGTATTTCTTTAAGAACAGGAATTGACAATTCAAATTTAAGAATAAAAATGATTAATCCTGATGCAGGAACATCGAATACACAAAACTACGATGCATATGCAAATTTAACTCTAAGTTATACTATTTTTAATGGTTTAAATAGAAGAAAAAACATACAAAACGCTACAATAGAAGAAGAAATTGGTAAAATGCAAATTGAAGACATAAAACTAAGTCTTAACAATCAACTTTTATCGATGCTCGAGCTTTATAATGCCAGAAAACAATTATACAATGTTGCAAATGAAAGTGTAATTACCTCTAAGCTAAATTTAGAAATCGCCAAAGATAAATTTGCTTCTGGCGCAATTAACTCATTCAATTACAGAGACATACAATTATCATTTATAAATGCCTCATTCAAAAAACTTGAAGCTATTTATATGTTAATAAGCTCTCATAACGATTTATTAATTTTAACAGGCGAAATAATTTCGAAATATTAAATCTGAAAAGGAAATTATAAATTGTAAAATACATATATTTGAAAAATTTAAAATTAAAACAACAAAAAACAATGAAACTAATTGAAAATAAACCAAGTACAAAACAATTAATAAAATATGGAATTGCCACAATATTATGGATATTATGGATGATTTGGATGAAAAGTATTTGGATGCTTATTGGACTGCCTATTATTCTTGATATTTATATTTCAAAAAAAGTAAAATGGAATATTTTTAAACAAAAAGAAGGCGAACCTAAAAAAAAGTGGAAAGAATGGGCTGATGCTTTAATTTTCGCACTAGTTGTTTCGGCTTTAATAAAAGTTTTCATCTTTCAATTATATGCAATTCCAACTGGCTCTTTAGAAAAAACAATGCTTATTGGCGACAGACTTTTTGTAAGTAAACTAAGTTACGGACCAAGAATGCCTTTTACTCCAATCTCTTTTCCTCTGGTTCATAATGTTTTACCGTTTACAAAAAAAACAAACTCTTATCTTGAATGGATTAAATGGAAATACAAAAGACTTGCAGGTATAGGTAAAATTGAAAGAGATGATATCGTAGTTTTTAACTTTCCTGTTGGAGATACAATTATTGTTGGATACGAAAATCCTGATTATTATGAATGGGTAAGACAATATGGCAAAGATAGAATTTTTAATGAGTTTGAAGTAAAAGCAAGACCTATTGATAAAAAAGAAAACTTTGTGAAAAGATGTGTTGCAATACCTGGCGACACACTGCAAATTATTGACAGTAAGGTTTTTATAAATCATAAAGCTCAACCAAATTATAAAGGCATACAATATAATTATATTGTTAAAATTAAAGAAGGCAAAATTAACCCAATGACATTAGGCCGAATGGGAATTTACACTGCAGATTCTGAATATGATGTTTCAACTAATCAGAATTATATGCCTTTAACAGATGAAATGGTAGAAAAATTCAAACAATATCCTTCTTTAGAAAAGATTGAAAAAACAATTGTGCCAAAAGAGCAATACGATGCTCACATTTTCCCGCATAATCCTATGTTTCCTTGGAATTATGATAATTTCGGACCTCTTGTTATTCCTAAAAAAGGAATGACAATAGATTTGAATGAAGGAAATATTATTTTATATCGTAGAGTTATAGATGTTTACGATGAAAATAACTATGAAGAAAAAAACGGAAAAGTATATATTGACGGAAAAGAAATTACAAAATATACATTTAAACAAAATTATTATTGGATGATGGGTGATAACAGACATAATTCTGCCGACTCAAGAGCTTGGGGCTTTGTGCCTGAAAATCACACAGTTGGGAAGCCTGTTATGATTTTTTATTCTTTAAATGAAGAAAAAAGTTTTCCTTCAAATATTAGATGGGACAGAATTTTCAGAATCATAGGAAAAGAATAAAATTTCTCTTACAATTTTAAATGCGGTATCTAAAAAGTCATCTGATGAATAATTTTAGTAATATTTTGAATTTTATTATCCTTAAAAACAGCTAATTGAAAATTCATCAGATGACTAAGTTTTGTTTTTTAGACAGCCTCTTTTATTTAATTTTTATCAAAGATATTTATATTTACAATTTCAAAGTAAATTATAATTATTGAATGAATAAAAAAACCTTCAATAGTAAAACAATTGGCCTTTTATTAGGGTTAATTTCAGCAATAATAATCTATTTTTTTACTGATTTAGAACCCGGAAAACCTGAAATTACTGCAACTATGTCAGTGGCCGTATTAATGGCAATTTGGTGGGTTAGTGAGGCGATACCTATTGCAATAACAGCGCTACTTCCGGTTGTTTTATTCCCATTATTGGGCATAATGAATGGCAAAACAATTTCTTCAGCTTATTTCAATCATGTGATTTTTTTATTTATCGGCGGCTTTTTAATGGCCTTAGCAATGGAAAAGCATAATCTTCATAAAAGAATTGCATTGAGAATTTTACTATTTACAGGCTCCGGATACGGTAAAATACTTTTAGGTTTTATGATTGCAACTTCATTTTTATCAATGTGGATGTCGAATACTGCAACTGCTATGATGATGGTTCCTGTTGTAATTTCTATCGTCAACAAATTTAAAGAAACATTAAGCCAAAACGAATTAAACAAATATGCTTCTGGATTATTATTTGGTGTTGCATATAGCGCTTCAGTAGGTGGAATTGCAACTCTTATTGGAACTCCTCCAAATTTATCTTTTGTCAGAATTTTCTCAATCATTTTTCCAAATGCACCGGAAATAACTTTCTCGCAATGGTTTATTTTTGCAATCCCCATAACTATCTCAATGTTAATTGCTTCGTGGATAGTATTATATTTTATATATAAACCTAAAATCAAAAAAAACAAAGAAGAAATTATAATTTTCAGAGAACAATATAAAAATCTGGGCAGAGCTTCTTATGAAGAAAAAATTGTGTTTTTAGCATTTATAAGTCTTGCACTGCTGTGGATATTTAGATCAGGAATTATAATTGGAAATTTTGAAATCCCTGGATGGTCTGCTTTATTCAATAATCCTAAATTTATTAATGACGGAACTGTTGCAATTGCTATTGCACTATTACTGTTTATTATACCAACAAAAACAAATAGCAATTCACGAATTTTAGAAGGCAAAATACTGACCAAACTCCCATGGCATATTGTCCTTTTATTTGGTGGTGGTTTTGCTCTGGCTCAAGGTTTTGCTGATTCAGGACTTGCAATTTGGCTGGGTAATAAAATGACAATAGCCTCTATTTTTCACCCTTTTATAATTATATTATTAATTACTTTTTTCATGTCCTTTTTAACAGAATTAACATCCAATACAGCAACTACCGAAATGATTTTACCAATTTTGGCTGGAATTGCAGTTAGTATTGAGTTAAATCCATTGATTTTTATGATACCTGCAACAATAGCTGCATCATTAGCTTTTATGCTTCCAGTTGCAACTCCGCCAAATGCAATTATTTTTGGTACAAATCGTTTAAGAATTTCACAAATGATGAAAACAGGTTTTATTTTAAACTTTATTGGAATAATTATAGTAACTTTGGTTATGTATTTTTGGGGACAAACAATTTTTGATATTGATGTTTTAACTTTTCCTGAATGGGCTAAAACATTGAAATAAATGTAAATTATAAACTGTAAATTATTGATAATGAAAGAAATAAAAATAGGCCAAGGTCTTGGCAATATTAAATTTGGTTATACCAGAGAAGAACTTAAAAAAGTATTAGGTGAACCTGATGAAATTGATAAATATTCATATACAAATTCAGACACGGATTTAACAGAATCTTGGCATTACGATGATTCTGAAATTTCTGTTTCCTTTGATCAGGAAGATGACTGGCTACTTGGTGCAATTTCTGTTAGCTCAGATGAATTTCTTTTTAATGGACAAAAATTAATTGGAAAAAGCGAAGAAGAAGTTCTAAGCTATATAATGTCTATTTACCCTGAAGATATAGAGCATGAATTTACAAATTACGAAGATGATCCCGAAAGAATTCTTGTTAGTTTTGAAGATTTAAGTCTTAGTCTTTGGTTTATGAATGGTATTTTAGAAGAAATTGAATGGGGCGTTTTATGGGATGATGCTGACATGCAAATTTGGCCAGAATAATTATAATTTTAGCAATCAACTACTTGATTATTAACTAATTGCTGAAACCTATAAATTAAAATTCTTATTAAAGAACATTTTTTTATAACTCTCGACTTATTCACATAATTCGGGAGTTATAAAGTTAAAAATGTTTAACAGTAATAAAGTTATGTGATACTTAGTTGTATTTAAAGAGCTAAAATTTGGGCTGCAAAATTAGAACAAAAAATAAACATAAACTTTTGACTATCAACTTTATAAACTTTCAAGTCCACATTATTTATGAATAATGTGTGTTAGAACGAACCAAAAAAAAATCTTCTGTGTCATTTATATCATACTCTTTGAAAATTAATTTTTTACTTTCTAAATTTGGAAATTTTAAAAAACATCTAAATTTAACTTTAATTACCTCATAATATATTCAAATCCTTGAAATATATTTACTTAATAATCAACATTTTACCTAAATGCTTATTATTTAATCATATCTAAAAAATCATCTTCACTTATTATTTTGATGCCCAGTTTTTCTGCTTTTTCTAATTTACTTGGTCCCATTTTATCACCTGCAAGTATATAATCAGTTTTATTTGAAATCGAACCTGTATTTTTTCCACCATTTATTGTAATCATTTCTTTTAATTCATCTCTCGAATATTTTTCAAATGTGCCTGAAATTACAATACTCAGATTTTTAAGTTTCTCTGAATGATTACTAATTACTTCATCGCTAAGTTGCATTTGTAATTCATTGTTTTTCAGTTCATTAATTATATATATATTTTTCTCTATACTGAAAAAATTAATCAAACTTTCAGCAATTTTTTCTCCAATTTCGTCCACATTTATAAGTTGATCAAAATCGGCAGATTGCAAATTATCAATATTTTTAAAATGAGTACTTAGCTTTTTTGCAACTGTTTCGCCAACATACCTAATTCCAAGTGCATAAAGAACTTTACTGAAACCAACTTTTTTTGATTCTTCAATACTTTTAATAATATTTTCAGCAGATTTCTCACCAAGTCGTTCTAAATTAACAAGTTGCTCTTGTTTTAGATTATATAAATCAGTAATATCATTAATTAAACCTTCTTTATATAATAAATCAATGGTTTCTTCGCCAATTCCATCTATATTCATTGCCTTTCGGCTTATAAAATGCTCTATTTTACCTTTAATTTGAGGTGGACAATTGTATTCATTTTTACAATAATGTTTTGCTTCTCCTTCTTCTCTAAACAATTCGCTTCCACATTCAGGACATCTTGTTATATATCCGGGTTTTTCGGAATTTTCGCTTCTTTTAGTTTTATCTACAGCTACAATTTTAGGAATTATTTCACCACCTTTTTCAACAAATACTATGTCATTTACTCTAATATCAAGTAATTCTATTTGATCGGCATTATGTAGCGAAGCTCTTTTAACTGTTGTTCCGGCTAATAAAACAGGTTCTAAATTTGCGACAGGCGTAATTGCTCCTGTCCTACCAACCTGATAATCAATAGATAACAATTTTGTAGATACTCTTTCTGCTTTAAATTTATACGAAATAGCCCAACGAGGCGATTTTGCGGTAAAGCCCAATTGCTTTTGTTTAGACAAAGAATCAACTTTAATAACAATTCCGTCAATATCAAAATCTAATTTAGCTCTGTTTTTTTCCCAATAGTTGATGTATTCTAACACATCTTCAATAGAATTTGCTTTTTTTACGTGTTCCGAAATTTTAAAACCCCATTTTTTTACATGCTGTAGATTTTCAAAATGCGAATCTGATGGTAAATTTTCGCCAATTGGATAATATAAATAGCAATCTAATTTTCGTTTTGCAACTTGTGCAGAATTTTGCATTTTCAATGAACCTGCAGCTGCATTTCTTGCATTCGCAAATTGATTTTCACCTAATTCTTCTCTTTCTTTATTCAGATATTCAAATACTTTTTTGGGTAAAAATATTTCACCTCTAATTTCAAACTCTTCAGGAAAATCGCCTTTTAATTTTAAAGGAATACTTTTAATAGTTTTAACATTATTTGAAACATCATCACCAAAAACTCCATCGCCTCGTGTAACAGCTTTTTCAAACACTCCATTTTTGTATGATAAACCAATTGCAGTTCCGTCAAATTTCAATTCGCAAACATAGATTATCGACTCATCAATCAATTTTTTCACTCTGTTATCAAAATCGCGCAATTCACCTTCGTTGTATGTGTTTGATAATGAGAGCATATCATATTTATGCTTTACTTGATTAAATTCTTCATTAATATCGCTACCAACTCTTTGAGTGGGCGAATTTGAATCAAAAAACTCAGGATTTTCGTATTCCAGTTTTTGTAATTCCTTCATTTTCATATCATAATCAAAATCAGAAATTTCTGGATTTGCTTCCACATAATATTTATGATTATGATATTCTAATTCTTTTCTTAAATTTTCTATTATATTTTTGATTTTTGAATTATCCATTTCTTGAAAATTTCTTATTTAAAACACATTAAATCCTTCATTATCAGTAAATTAAATTTCTGATATAAAATAATATTATTCATCACTGATTTTTTTAAACATATCCGGTCTCAATTTTTTTGTTCGTTCTAGAGATTTTTCATGTTGCCATTGTTCAATTTTTTTTGGATTTCCGGATAATAAAACTTCAGGAACTTTCCAGCCTTTGTATTCTGCTGGTCTTGTATAAACTGGCGGCGCAAGCAAATCATCCTGAAAAGAATCACTTAATGCTGATGTTTCATCAGAAATTACACCGGGAATAAGCCTTATAACACTATCTGTAATAACAGCAGCTGCTAATTCGCCACCTGTCATAACAAAATTACCAATAGAAACTTCCCTTGTTATTAAATTTTCTCTAATTCTTTGGTCAATTCCCTTATAATGACCACATAAAATCAAAATATTATCTAAAGTTGAGAAATAATTTGCCATTTTTTGATCAAAAAGTTCGCCATCAGGCGAAGTGTAAATAATTTCATCATACTCAATGTTTTCTTTCAAAAATGAAATTGCTCGGTCAACAGGTTCAACTTGAATAACCATCCCTGCGCCGCCACTATAAGCATAATCATCAACATTTCGATGCTTATTTGTAGAAAAATCTCTTAAATCATGCAAATTAATATTAACTAATGATTTTTCTTTTGCTCTTTTTATAATAGAATGATTAAAAGGGCTTTCCAATAATTCAGGAAGTACAGTTATAATATCAATTTGCATAATATTGCTTACATTAAATTAAAATAAATATTTCCCGAAATTAAAAAAAACAATTTTTAATTTGATAAAAAAGTAAAATTATCACCTTTTTTTTTTGTGCTTAGTCTGTTAATATTTACTTTCGTGAGTTTTTAAGACCATTTATTTTTGTAATAAATATTTTATTATTCAATTAATTTATACTTCGCTGTATGTCAATGATTTACTGCTAATTATAAATAATGGTATTTATTTTTTAAATTTGTAAAATTTTAAGTGAAACTTGTAAGAATGTCTTCAACCCAAATATTGGGTAATATTTATTGACAATTTATGCTCAGGTATTTATGTAAAACCTATTAATTTTTTTTATTATGAAAACTGATGATTTAATGCACTCTGCTCAGAATAACAACGATAGTTCTGAGATTATTAAAAATGAAAGCCTGGTTACAAATCAAGTAACTAATGAAAAATCTGAAACAGAAAACGAAACAGATTTGGCTGATAATAACCTAAAAGCTGAAAGTTCAGCCGATACTATTCTTAGAAAATTGAAACAGAATAGTGAAGAAAATCAAATCGAAATTAATTCAATTGAAAAAGATGATTCTATAGAAGAAATTGAAGAAGAAGAAGAAGATGATGATGATGATGTCGAAGCAGATATCGACAATTTAGATTTATCTTCACTTAGTATGCAAGAGCTAAACAGTAAATTAAATGATATAATCATTAATGGAAATATAAAAAAAACAAAAAATATTGTTGAAATCATTAAAACAAATTTTTATAAAAGACATCATGCTGAAATTGAAAAACAGAGATTAGCATTTATTGAAAATGATGGTAAAGAAGAAGAATTTAAACCTGCTGAAAACAAGTTTGAAGATGAATTCAAACAATTATACAATATATATAAAGAAAAAAGAACTGAATTAAATATTATTGCTGAAAAAGAGAAAGAAAAAAATTTAGAGGCAAAACATGAAATAATTAAACGAATTGAAGAATTAATAAATGGACAAGAATCTTTAAACGACACATTTCAAGAATTTAAAGAGCTTCAAAAACAGTGGCAAAATATTGGTGTAATACCTCAATCTGAAATTAAAAACCTTTGGAGTGCATATAATTATCAAGTTGAAAAATTTTATGACTTTGTTAAAATAAATAAAGACTTAAGAGATTTAGATTTTAAAAAAAATCTGGAACATAAAATAAAATTATGTGAACAAGCAGAAGAACTTTTACTAGAGCCTAAAGTTGTAACTGCCTTTAAAATACTTCAAAAACTTCACCGCATCTGGCGTGAAATTGGACCTGTTCCTTCTGATAAAAGAGATGAATTATGGGATAGATTTAAAGAAGCTACAGCTAAAATAAACAAAAACCATCAAGATTATTTTGAAAGCTTAAAAAAAGAACAAATAAATAATTTTAAAGCAAAAACTCTTATAAGCGAAAAAGTTGAAGAACTTAATGCTCTTCAAATAAATTCTCATAGAGAATGGGAAGTTTATTCTAAAGAAATAGTTGAGTTACAAAGATTATGGAAACTTATTGGTTTTGCACCTAAAAAAGATAATAATAAAATATATTCTAGATTTAGAAAAGCTTGCGATATATTCTTCAATAATAAACGAGAATTTTATTCAAAAAGCAGAGAAGAAGAAATTGAAAATCTGAAGAAAAAAGAAGAACTTTGCATTCAGGCTGAAAGCATGCAAGATAGCACAGATTGGCGGAAAACATCTGATTTATACATTAACTTGCAAAAAAAATGGAAAACTTTAGGACCAGTTCCAAGAAAAAACAAAGATGAAATTTGGCAAAGATTTAGAACTGCTTGCGATGTATTTTTCAATAATAAATCAAACCATTTTTCTTCACAAGATGAATCTCAGATTGAGAATTTAAACCTAAAAAAAGATTTAATTGAAAAAGTTAAATCAATAAAATTATCTGAAAATAAGAAAGAAAACTTTTTGATTTTAAATGAAATTCAAAAACAATGGACTGAAATTGGGTATGTTCCTTTAAAAGAAAAAGATGATGTTCAAAAAGAATTTAGATCTGAATTAAATAAAGTATTTGAAAAGCTAAAACTTGATGAATCTGAAAAAATGGAACTTCAGTTTCAAAACAAAATTGATAACATTAAAAATTCAGCAAACTCAAAATTTAAAGCCAGAAATGAAAGAGATAAAATTGTATTTAAACTTGACAAATTGAAAAGTGATATAATTTTATGGGAAAATAATATTGGTTTTTTCGCAAAATCTAAAAATGCAGATTCTATGATAAAAGACTTCAATAAAAAAATAAATGACGCAAAAGACTCTGTAAAAAACCTTGAAAATCAGCTAAATATGTTTGATGATATATTATAATTCAATAAATTTTTAAATTATTAATTGAAAATTCAAACAATATTTAAATTAAAACTAAGCATTTTGTCTAAAACAAAATACATATTCGTTACCGGAGGAGTTAGTTCATCGCTAGGAAAAGGTATAATATCAGCTTCGCTTGCAAAATTATTGCAATCAAGAGGATATTCTGTTACAATTCAAAAATTGGATCCATATATCAATATTGACCCAGGAACTTTGAATCCATATGAACATGGAGAATGCTATGTTACAGACGATGGAGCAGAAACTGATTTAGACTTAGGCCACTATGAAAGATTTTTGAACAAACCTACTTCCCAAGCGAATAATGTAACTACCGGAAAAATTTATTTATCCGTTATTAACAAAGAAAGAAAAGGAGACTATTTAGGAAAAACAGTTCAAGTAGTTCCACATATTACCGATGAAATTAAACATAGAATTAAAATTCTTGGCAATAAATACAAATACGATTTTGTAATTACTGAAATCGGCGGAACTGTTGGCGATATTGAATCTACACCATACATTGAAGCTGTAAGACAATTAAGATGGGAAATGCCGGGTTCTAGTATAGTTATTCATTTAACTTTAGTCCCTTTTCTTGCAGCTTCTGGTGAATTAAAAACAAAACCAACTCAGCACTCTGTAAAACTTTTACTTGAAAATGGTGTTCAACCTGATATTCTGGTACTTAGAACAGAAAAGAAAATTACTGATGATATAAAATCAAAAGTTGCAAGATTCTGTAATGTTGATATTAAATCGGTTATCGAATCTATAGACGTTTCTACAATTTATGAAGTTCCTATTTTAATGCAAGAAGAAGAGCTTGATATTCAAGTACTTAAAAAACTTGGTTTCACAACTCTTGAAAGAACTGATTTGAAAGATTGGAAAGAATTTCTTGCTAAAATGAAAAGGTCTAAAAAAATTGTAAAAATTGGACTAGTAGGCAAATACATAGAACTTCACGATGCATACAAATCAATTATTGAATCCTTTGTGCATGCTGGAGCAAAAAACGAGTTGAAAGTGGAAATTGTTTGGATTAATGCTGAAAAAATTACGAGCAAAACTATTGACAACTATTTAAATAATGTTGATGGAATATTAATAGCACCTGGATTTGGACACAGAGGAATTGAAGGAAAAATTAAATCATCCAAATATGCACGCGAAAATAAAATACCTTTTTTAGGAATTTGCCTTGGAATGCAGTGCGCAGTAATCGATTTTGCTAGAAATGTAATGAATTTAGCCGATGCACATTCTACAGAAATGGACTCTAACACTCCTTATCCTGTTATTGATTTGATGGAAGAACAAAAAACTGTAACTAATGTTGGTGGAACTATGAGATTAGGCTCATATCCTTGTATGTTAAATAAAGAATCAAAACTATTTTCAGCATATAATGAAGAACTAATAAACGAAAGACACAGACATAGATATGAATTCAACAATAAATATATTGATGATTTTGAAAAACAAGGAATGAAATTTACAGGTATAAACCCTGAAAGTCAATTAGTTGAAATAATTGAAATTGAAAACCACCCTTGGTTTGTTGGTGTTCAGTTTCATCCTGAATACAAAAGTACAGTTATTAATCCTCATCCTGTTTTTGTTGAATTTGTTAAAGCTGCATTTGACAATAAAGAGAATAACGAAAAGAGAAAAGTAGAAAAAGCCAATAGCAATCTATAAAAACTTATTAATTAAAGCATAAGAATCAAAACTTCAATTCAAAAAAAACATTAAATCAAAAAAAGAATAGTAAACAACGAGCTAAATAAAAGTATAAAGTAATGGATAAAAATCAAACTTTTGGTATAATACTGATTGTAGTTATTTTAATTATATATAGTATATATACCAAACCAAGCGAAAAAGAAATTGAGGCTGCAAGACAAGAACGTTTAAAAAACGATTCAATAAGAAACATTAATGAAGAAATAGAAAAACAAAAAGCAGCTGATTATTCTAATGAATTAAATCAAGTAACTAATAAAACAACAATTGAAGAATTAAATGATTCGATTGAAACAGATACTGCTAAAATATCAAAAATAAAAGAAAGATTTGGTTCTTTTGGCGAATCAGCATTTGGAGAAGAAAAATTTATTGTAATCGAAAACGAATTAATAAGACTTAAAGTTTATAATAAAGGCGGCAGACCTTATTCTGTTGAACTTAAAAATTATTTGCGACACGATTCTTTACCTCTTTTGCTTTTCGATGGTGATGAAACTGTTTTTGGATTAAACTTTTTTGCTGAAAATAGAAGAATATCAACAAATAATTTATTTTTTGAACCTGAAATAAGTGATTCGATTATTGATGCATCAACCGGTGAACGCTCTTTAAAAATGAGACTTAAAGCCGGCGATAACAAATATATTGAATACGTATACACCTTAAAGCCTAATAGCTATATGGTTGATTTTAATATTCACTTTGTAGGAATGGACAATTTGATTGCATCTGATGTGAATTATATTGATATGACTTGGCATACAAACGTTTTAGGTTTAGAAAAAGGCAGAGATTGGGAAGATCAAAACACAGGAATATATTGGAAATATTATCAGGATGAAGTTGACTATCTTTCTGAAACTTCAGACCATGATGAAAAAACATTAACAACTAGAGTTAAGTGGGTCGCTTTTAAACATCAATTCTTTTCATCAGTCCTAATTTCAAAATCATTTATGCTAAACGCTAAATTAGAACAGCAAAAAGCTACTGATTCTGAGGAATATTTAAAAAGATTTGATGCTAATATAAGTTTACCTTTCGAAGGGAAAAATGACGAAACTTTGGAATTTTCTTTTTATTATGGTCCAAATAAATATAAAACATTAAAAAATCTTCATGTTGCCGATGATGACGATTTAAACCTTCAAAAAATGATTCCACTTGGCTGGGGCATTTTTGGTTGGATAAATAGGTTTGCAATTATTCCTTTATTCAACTTTTTGGGTGGATTTATGTCTAATTACGGTATTATAATTTTAGTAATGACCTTGCTTATTAAATTAGTACTTTTTCCACTAACCTATAAATCATTTGCTTCATCGGCGAAAATGCGAGTATTAAAACCTCAAATTGATGAAATAAATGAAAAAATCCCAAAAGAAAAAGCAATGGAGCGTCAACAAGCTACCATGGCTTTATATCGAAAAGCCGGCGTTAATCCAATGGGTGGTTGCATACCAATGGCTTTACAAATGCCAATATTAATAGCTATGTACCGATTTTTTCCTGCATCCATAGAACTTAGACAGCAATCATTTTTATGGGCGCAAGATTTATCATCATATGATTCTATTTTGCAATTACCATTTACAATTTGGCAATACGGCGACCATGTGAGTTTATTTACAGTATTAATGGCTATTTCTATGGTATTTAGCACTAAATTAAATAGTAGTCAAATGCAAGGCTCTAGCTCTCAAATGCCGGGCATGAAAACTATGATGTATATGATGCCTGTTATGATGCTATTTTGGTTTAATAATTATTCTGCCGGTTTAAGTTATTACTATTTCTTATCAAATGTAATTACTATTGGACAGACTATTGTTATTAGAAATTTTGTGGATGATGAAGCTGTTCTTGCAAAATTAAATGCTAATAAAAAGAAACCTAAAAAGAAATCAAGATTTCAATCAAAATTAGAAGATATTGCAAAACAGCAAAAAGCAATTCAAGGTAAAAAGAAATAATATTACATTATTTACACATAATCAAACAAAAAGCGGTTTTAAAATTTTAAACCGCTTTTTTACTTTTTTGAGTTTAGTAATTTTTCTAATTCAAACATCTCGTCTCTTAGTCTTGCAGCTTCAATAAAATCAAGTTCTTTTGCTGCTTTTTTCATTGATATTTTCGTTTTTGCAATAACTTTCTCAAGTGCGTCTACATTCATGTATTTAACAACTGGATCTGCAGCTATCCCAGGTAAATCATCAATTTGATATGGATTAACTTTATTCCCAAAGTCTTGATTGCTTTTACTCAAAATTCCTGTATTAGATTTAATTATTTGCGTTGGAGTAATATTATTTTCTTCATTATATTTAAGTTGTCTTATCCTTCTTCTGTTAGTTTCGTCAATAGTTCTTTGCATCGAGCCTGTCATTTTATCAGCATACATTACAACTTTACCATTGATATTTCTTGCAGCTCTTCCTGCAGTTTGAGTAAGAGATTTTTCCGAACGTAAAAAACCTTCTTTATCAGCATCTAAAATTGCCACCAATGAAACTTCAGGCAAATCTAATCCTTCTCTCAACAAATTAACCCCAATTAACACGTCAAATATTCCTTTTCGTAAATCTTCCATTATTTGAACTCTTTCAAGAGTTTCAACATCTGAATGTATATATCTGCATCTGATATTAATTTTCGCAAAATAATTAGCCAATTCTTCAGCCATCCTTTTTGTTAATGTAGTAACCAAAATTCTTTCGTTTTTTGCAGATCTTTCATTTATTTCAGATAGTAAATCATCTATTTGATTAAGACTTGGTCTAACATCTATTGCCGGATCTATTAATCCTGTTGGTCTGATAACTTGTTCTACAATAATTCCTTCGCATTTTTCAAGTTCATAATCCGAAGGTGTTGCACTTAAATAAATAGTTTGATTTGTCAATTCTTCAAATTCTTCAAATTTAAGTGGCCGATTATCTATTGCTGCCGGTAATCTAAATCCATATTCAACTAAATTCGATTTTCTTGAATTGTCTCCACCATACATGGCTCTAACTTGAGGAAGAGTTACATGACTTTCATCAATTATAGTTAAATAATCTTTAGGAAAAAAATCTAATAAACAAAAAGGTCTTGTACCAGCATCTCTACCATCAAAATATCTTGAATAATTCTCGATTCCTGAGCAATGCCCAAGTTCTTTAATCATTTCCAGGTCATAGGTAACTCTGTCTTCAATTCTTTTTGCTTCTAAATTTTTCCCTATGCTTTTGAAAAACTGTATTTGCTTAAATAAATCATCTTGAATTTGAGAAATTGCAAGTTGCATTCTTTCCTTTGTGGTTATAAATATATTTGCAGGATAAATTAATGTTTCATCAATAGATTCTATCTTTTTCCCTTTTATCGGGTCAAATGATTCTATTTCTTCTATCTCATCGCCCCAGAAAAGAACTTTATAAGCTATATCACCATAAGCTAAGAAAATATCGACAGTATCTCCTTTAACTCTAAAATTGCCTCTTTCGAAAGTAATTTCATTTCTTGAATATAAACTATCAACTAAATCGCGTAAAAACTTATTCCTCGAAATTTTATGTCCTCGTTTTAGATGAATTACACTTTTGTGGAAATCATCTGGATTTCCAATTCCATACAAACACGAAACCGACGAAACAACAATTACATCTCTTCTTCCTGATAATAATGATGTTGTTGTACTTAATCTGAGTTTCTCAATTTCTGCATTTATACTTAAGTCTTTTTCAATATATGTATTTGTAACAGGAAGATAGGCTTCTGGTTGATAATAATCGTAATAGGAAACGAAATATTCTACAGCATTATTAGGAAAGAAGTATTTAAACTCGCTAAATAATTGAGCAGCAAGCGTTTTATTATGACTCAAAACTAAAACAGGTCTGTTAAGCCTCTCAATAACATTGGCTATTGTGAAAGTCTTACCTGAACCTGTTACACCTCTTAAAATTTGAAATTTCTGTCCTGTTTTTACACCATTGTATAATTGGCTTATTGCTTCTGGCTGGTCGCCTGTGGGCTTAAAATCAGATACAAGTTGATATTCCATTTATAGAGATAAAATTCAAATTTTAAGTTTAATTAATTATTTTTCAATGTTACAAAAACAGGAAAATGATCACTATATCCACCATAATATTGAGGTCCTCCATAACTTTTGCTTGGTGTAAGCTGGCCAGTTTTTTTATTATCAAACATCATCCATCTTTCTTTAAAAACCTGTCCTCCATCGGTTGAAACGACATAACCTATTTTGCTTTTCAATAAACTTTGGGAAATAATTAAATTATCGATCATATTCCATTCACCTCTATGGTTATATGAGCCAACTTTATTTAAATGCTTATCATACATCAAGTTATACAATTCTAAAAAATTAGTTGTTCTTTGGTTATTTGTTGCGTTTAGGACTATATTTAAACTATTATTTGTAGGTTCATCATTAAAATCACCCATAATAAATATTTTTGCATTTTTATCTTTTTTCAATAAATTATCAACTTTTTCTCTCAAAACTTTTGCTGCATCAATTCTTTTAATTTCAGTCTCTTCAACACCTTCTCTTCTTGAACTCCAATGATTAACAAAAACGTGCAATATTTCATTATTATTTAATTTGCCTTTAACATACAATATATCTCTAGTTGTATAATCAGGGTCTTTTGTGAATTTAACTTTATGCACTTCGTGACTGATATAAGTAAATTTCTCTTTTCTGAAAATTAATGCAACATCAATTCCTCTAATGTCATCGCTTTCTTCATGAATTATTTGATAATCACCTGGCTTTAGCAATTCTGAATTTACTAAATCTTGTAACACTGATTTATTCTCAACTTCGCATAGTCCAACAATTTCAGGTAATCCATTTAGATTTATTGATGAAATTACTTTAGACAAATTATTGATTTTTTGCCAATATCTTTTCGTTGTCCATTTTTTATCACTCTCAGGTAAAAACTCTTCATCTTTTTTTTGAGGATTATTAATTGTATCAAATAAATTTTCAACATTATAAAAAGCAAGTGTAAATTTATTGTCTTTTTTATATTTTGAATTTTGAGAGTAAGCATAAAGACTAAATCCTAGAAAAAAAATTGCAGCAAATAAAATAATATAGAATGGTTTCATATTAATGATTATAAAAAGTAAGAACAAATTTATTTAAAATTTTAATTAATCAACTCAAATTTAGAAATAATATACAAAAAGAAAGGCTGCAACTAAGTTGCAGCCAATCCCAAAAATCAATGTTTAACCCTAAAATTAAAATTAACCTAATGTTAACCACAGTTGCACTTATCCCTCAATAATGCAACAAACATTTTTTAATTTCTATGTAAAGATACAACATATTAATTAATATTGCAAAATGTTTATTTATTTTTTTTTTAGAAAATCTAGACAAAAAACGAGAAAACTAAATATATAATGCAGTAAATTAACATGTTACACTAATTTAATATATGAAACTATTTTTATATTAAATTAGAATCTACAATAAATTAGCCTTTAAACTTTCTTGCCAATGAGGAATTTCTAGATTAAAAACCTCTTTTATTTTTTTCTTGTTAAGAACACTATAATATGGCCTCTTTGCAATTGTTTTAAAATCGTCTGAACTAACTGCTATAACATTAGTTTTAATATTTTGAAATTCTAAAATTGCTTTTGCAAAATCATACCAACTACAAACACCTTCATTGGAATAATGATATATTCCACCATATGACTTATCAGTATTATTTTTTAGAAATTTCATAATTTCAAATATAGCTTCCGCCAAATTTTTTGCATTAGTTGGACTTCCAATCTGATCTGAGACTACTCTAATTGTATCGTTCTGTTTGGCTATTTTTGTTATCGTTTTAACAAAATTATTACCATAACTCGAATAAAGCCAAGAAGTTCTGATAATTATAGAATTTGGATTTGCTTTTAAAACTTGTTTTTCACCTTCAAGCTTTGATTTGCCATAAACAGATAACGGATTTGTAATATCATCTTCAGTTAACGGTTTAAATGCCTTTCCATCAAAAACATAATCTGTTGAGATTGTTATGTAACTTATTCCTGCTTTTTTTGCTTCTTTTGCTAAATTTGTTGGTGCTGTTGAATTAAGCAAAAATGCATTATCGCTATCGTTTTCGGCTTTATCAACCGCTGTATATGCTGCACAATTAACTATAATATCAATGGAGTTGCTTTTTATAAACTGTTCAACATCAGCTTGTTTGCAAATATCTAGTATATCTATATCAGTAGCAAAAACTTCATTTTCAATATCAGATTTTAGAACATTATTAAGAGCTTTTCCTAGTTGTCCGTTTGCACCTGTAATTAAAATATTCATGTTATTTTGTTATAAATTTAAAATAGAATCTTTTAATAATGGCAACAATCTATCTTTCTCCGATAAACTAATATATTTTTCAGCTAAGTGCCAGTCAATATTAATATCCTTGTCAGCGAAAAAGATTCCTGATTCTGCATCTTTATTATAAAAAGAATCACATTTATAGTTAACAATAACAGTTTCACTTAAAACAGAGAATCCATGAGCAAAACCTTTTGGTATAAATAATTGTTTTTTATTATCTGATGAAAGTTCAATTGAAAAATGCTTTCCAAAAGTTGGCGAATTTTTGCGCAAATCAACAGCAACATCTAATATTTTACCAAAAACAACTCTTAGGAGTTTAGTTTGAGCATAAGGCTCTAGCTGATAATGCAATCCTCTTATAACACCAAAAGTTGAAAATGATTCATTATCTTGTACAAAATCGCAAAATATATTGTTTTGTTCAAACTTTTCTTTACTATAACTTTCAAAAAAATAACCTCGCCCATCTTCAAAAACCCTTGGCTCAATTATTTTTAAACTGTCAATAAATGTTTCAGTAATTTTCATAATATACTAATAATCAAATGTTTTGACTTTTCCTTCAGCAATATAAAAAAGGTATTCTCCATATTGATTATTTTTCATTGACTCTGCTATTTTCAATAACTGAGTTTTATCAATAAACTTTTTGTGATATGCTATTTCTTCAATACAAGCTACTTTCAAGCCTTGTCTGTATTCTATTGTTGCAATAAAATTAGAAGCTTTTAATAAACTTTCATGAGTTCCTGTATCCAACCAGGCCATTCCTCTTCCCAACAATTCAACTTTTAATCTGTTTTGGTTTAAAAATATTCTGTTTAAATCAGTAATTTCTAATTCTCCTCTTTTTGATGGCTTTAATGATTTTGCTTTTTCAACTACATCATTACTATAAAAGTACAATCCAGTAATAGCATAATTAGATTTAGGATTTGCAGGTTTTTCTTCGATACTTAAAACTTTTCCAAAATCATCAAATTCTGCAACACCATATCTTTCAGGGTCTTTAACAAAATATCCGAAAACAATTGCGCCATCTTTTATATCAGCAGCCTGCATTAAAGTTTTCTGAAACCCGTAGCCATAATATAAATTATCACCAAGAATAAGACAAACATTATCATTACCAACAAAATCTTCTCCAATTATAAAGGCCTGAGCTAATCCATCTGGAGATGGTTGTTCAGCATAGCTAAGTTTTATACCAATTTGAGAGCCATCTTCAAGCAATTCTTTATAAAGATTTATATCTTTTGGTGTAGATATTATCAAAATTTCTTTTATTCCGGCCAGCATTAAAGTTGAAAGCGGATAGTATATCATCGGCTTATCATAAATTGGAATTATTTGTTTTGAAATACTTTTTGTTAGAGGATATAGTCTTGTTCCTGATCCTCCAGCTAAAATAATACCTTTCATTGTATTCTTTTTATTATATATTTAACGTAGATTTAAAATACTCTATAGTCTTTACAAGTCCTTCTTCAAGCTGAATTTTTGGTTCCCAACCCTTCAGCCTTTTTTTTGCTAATGAAATATCAGGTTGTCTCTGGCTAGGATCATCTTGAGGTAAAGGAAAATAAATTAATTTAGATTTAGATTTTGTAAGAGTTATTATAGTTTCAGCCAATTGCTTGATAGTAAACTCATTAGGATTGCCAATATTTACAGGACCGGAAAAACCTTTTTCAGTTTTCATCATTCTAATCATACCTTCAACAAGATCATCTACATATTGAAAACTTCTTGTCTGGCTACCATCTCCATAAATTGTAATATCATCACCCTTAAGAGCTTGAATTATAAAATTTGAAACCACTCTCCCATCGTTAGGATGCATTCTGGGTCCATAAGTGTTAAAAATTCTAATTATTTTAATATCAACATTGTTTTGAGTTTGATAATTAACAAAAAGAGTTTCAGCACAGCGTTTTCCTTCGTCGTAACAAGCTCTTGGCCCAAGTGTATTAACATTACCCCAATATGTTTCTGTTTGAGGATGAACTTTTGGATCACCATAGACTTCACTTGTTGATGCTTGTAAAATTCTTGCATTTTTCCTTTTAGCCAATCCTAAAACATTAATTGCACCCATTACTGATGTTTTAATTGTTTTGATTCCATTATGCTGATAATGAACAGGCGAAGCAGGACATGCTAAATTATAAATTTCATCAACTTCTAAATAAAATGGCATAGTCACATCGTGCCTTATAACTTCAAAATATTTATTGTCTAAAAGATGTAAAATATTTGATTTAGAACCAGTAAAATAATTATCAAGAGCAATTACATCATTACCTTCTTCTAATAATCGTTCGCACAAGTGTGATCCAATAAATCCGGCACCGCCAGTAACAAGAATTCTTTTCATTAGTATGAATTAGTTAATTTAAAAAGTGAAATTAGTTTTTAAATTTATCAGCAAAAGTAAATATTATTTCTTTACTGATTAAAATTAATATCAACAAAACAAAAAAATAAGCTTAACTATCAATAGCAAGCTTATTTCACAAAATAGATCCAATTTTTTTAATTTAACCATTAATTGTAGGTCTACCAATGCTATAATAAGTATATCCAAACTCTTCCATTTCTTGAGGTTCGTATATATTTCTTCCATCAAATATTAATTTATTATTAAGCAGCCTTTCCATGACTTTATAATTTAATGCTCTAAATTCATTCCATTCAGTGACTAAAACAAGCGCATCTGCATCTATAGCAGCATCATTTGGATCGATTGCATAATATATTTTATCATCCATTCCTCCAATTTTGCGTTTTGTTTCTTCCATTGCAACTGGGTCAAATACTTTAACTTTCGCACCACTTTCAATAAGTTTATTTATAAGCACAAGAGAAGGTGCTTCACGCATATCATCAGTATTAGGTTTAAAAGCCAAGCCCCAAATAGCAAAGGTTTTACCCTTTAAATCATGATTAAAATGTTTACTTATTTTTGCAAATAGAATAGATTTTTGTCTATCATTTACATTTTCAACTGCTTTAAGAATATCTAAAGAATATTTATTTTCATCAGCTGTTTTAATCAAAGCTTTAACGTCTTTTGGGAAACAAGAACCGCCATATCCAACACCAGCATATATAAATTTATGTCCAATTCTTGAATCAGAACCAATACCTCTTCTAACATTATTAACATCAGCTCCAACAATTTCACACAAGTTAGCAATATCGTTAATAAAACTTATTTTTGTAGCCAACATAGAATTTGCTGCATATTTAGTTAATTCTGCAGATGGAATATCCATAAATAATATTGGATGATTGTTAAGAAGGAATGGCTTATACAATCTACGCATTATTTTTTCAGCTCTTTCTGATTCTATACCAATAACAATTCTATCTGGTTTTAAAAAATCATCAATTGCATCTCCTTCTTTTAAAAATTCAGGATTTGAAGCAACATCAAAAGGGATTTTAACTCCTCTTTTATCAAGTTCTTCTTGAATTGCAGCATTAACAAGTTTTGCTGTACCAATAGGAACAGTGCTTTTAGTTACCATTACAACATATTCATTAATATGCTGTCCTAATTCTCTTGCAACAGAAATAACATACTTTAAATCAGCACTTCCATCTTCATCAGGTGGTGTGCCAACTGCACTAAAAACAACTTCGCAACCTTCAAGGCTATCTTTTAGGTTTGTTGAGAATTTAAGGCGACCGTTTTTCACATTCTTTTCAATCATTGTATCCAAACCGGGCTCATAAATTGGAACTATCCCTTTATTGAGATTGTCAATTTTTTTCTTATCAATATCAACACAGACAACATCTATTCCTGTTTCAGCAAAACAAGTTCCTGAAACTAATCCGACATATCCTGTACCAACTATTGCTATTTTCATATGTATTTGTTTTAAAAGGTTTTATTTATTATATGTAACATCCACTGGATGAAAGATTTAACTTTAAATTTGATTTTATTTTTATACTAATTCTTAATTATGATAACATTTTTTAAGATGTTTCATTTTTGTATAATTTTTTAAAAAATAATTATACAAAGGTAATTAATTATGTTTTTTAATAACTGAAAAATAATATTATTATTACACAAAATGATTAAAATCATATTTGTAATTTCCAATTTCTCAAATATTTTTATAATTTCAGATTTTAACATTTTAATTAATGCTTTAACAGATATTGATAATAATTTAAAATTTCATTATATTGCATATTATTTAAAAATGAAAAAATGAAAAAATTAGATTTAAGAAAGAAAAAAACTTTTACTAGAAGGAAGGATTCTGAAATAAAAGATGAAGCACCAAATTTAGGCTTTATTATTTTTTTATTTGTCGTTTTTATATCTGCATATCTTTATTTTAGCAATTACTATTTTCAATAAAAAATGATTATATACTTTTTAAATTTGCATACACAATTCCATAATTTACTTTATTAATTATTTTTTTATGCTCTTCAATTACAATTTTTACTATAAAATTCATTTAGCTGTTTTTTTATATTAAATTATCTATAAATTATATAGACATTTAGCATTTTGAAACAATTTAACATACAAAATAATAATATATGAAAATTTTAAAATCAATAATTGCACTTTTTATTATAATGTTAATTATATCATGCTCTTCAACTAAAAAAGAATCTGAAGTAAACATTAAAATTATAGAAACAACAGATATTCATGGAAGTATTTTTCCATTCGACTTTATTGGAAACAAAGAACAAAACAATTCATTAGCACAAGTTTATACTTATGTTAAAATTCAGAGAAATGATAGCAGTCAAGAAGTTTTATTAATAGATAACGGCGATATACTTCAAGGTCAACCGGTTGTATATTACTCAAATTTTGAAAACACTAATTCCGAACATATTTGTGCTTCTGTAATGAATTACATGAAATATGATGCAGGAACTGTTGGAAATCATGATATAGAAGCCGGACATGATGTTTATGATAAATTGATAAAAGAGTTTAAACATCCTTGGTTAGCTGCAAATGCAATAAATATTAAAACAAAAGAACCATATTTTAAACCATATACTATTATTGAAAGAAAGGGAGTTAAAATAGCAGTTATCGGATTAATTACGCCTGCTATTCCTAAGTGGTTACCAGAAAATATTTGGGAAGGAATAGAATTTGAAGACATGGTTGTTTCTGCAAAAAAATGGATGAAAATTGTTAAAGAAAAAGAAAAACCCGATTTAATAATTGGTCTTTTCCATGCAGGTGTTGATTATGAATATAATAACGAAACAGATACAACCAATAAAAATGAAAATGCATCTGTTTTAGTTGCCAAAAAAGTTCCGGGATTTGACATTATTTTTACTGGTCATGATCATAAAGAGTATAATTTTACTGTTAAAAGTGATGACAGTAGTGAAGTATTGATTTTAGACCCAAGAAGTCATGCAAGATTTGTTGCTGTTGCAGATGTTAATTTTAAATGGAACACAGAAACTAAATCTTATGATAAAAAGATATTAGGCTCAATTGTTTCTAGTTCGGACTATAAGGCTGACAGCAGTTTCATGACAATATTTAATGACTTTTATAATGAAGTAAAAAGTTATGTGAATAGAAAAATTTCATATATTAATTCAGAAATATCAACAAGAAATTCATATTTTGGAGATTCTGAATTTATTGATTTAATTCATAACATGCAGCTAGAAAAAAGTGGTGCTGAAATTTCCTTTGCTTCACCATTAAATTTTGACACTAAAATACAAAAAGGTGATATAATTGTTAGCGATATGTTTAAATTGTATAAATATGAAAATTTATTATACACAATGGAATTAAGTGGTAAAGAAATTAAAAATTACTTGGAATTTTCATACGACTATTGGGTAAATACTATGAAATCGGCAGAGGATAATATAATTAAGTTAAAAAAGACAGAAAATGGCGGTTTAGCTTTGATTACACCATATTATAATTTTTCATCGGCAGAAGGAATTAATTATACTGTTGATGTAACAAAAGAAAAAGGCGAAAGAATTAACATTTCTAGCCGTACAAATGGTGAGAAGTTTGATTTGGATAAAATGTATAAAGTGGCAATAAATTCTTACAGAGGAAATGGAGGTGGGAATCATTTAACCGAAGGTGCTAAAATCACGAAAGAGGAATTAAACAGTAGGATTTTGAAATCCACAGACAAAGATTTAAGATATTACTTAATGAAATGGATTGAAGAACAAGATACTATTTATCCTGTTAAGAATAATAACTGGAAATTTATTCCTAAAAAGCTTGTTGAAAAAGCAAAAAAACGTGATTACGAATTACTTTTCAATGAAAATAAACTTACATACAAGCCTTAAAAACAGCAAAGCTAAATGTCTTATATTAAGGCATTTAGCTTTGCTGAAAAATAAATTCCTATTCTTCAGAGTTAAAAGGGATTAATTCGAAAGGTAAATCAATTAACTCTTTATATTCTTCGCCGGCTTCTTCTAATGCCTCATCGTCATCTGGATAAAACCACCTAACATGAACTTCTTTACCTTTTTCTTTAATATGTTCAAGCTTTTGCATTACAACGTACAGCATTTTTGATGATGCTGTATTATAATATTCCAGTTTAAATTCAAAAATAGTTTTTTCATTTGGGTTTTCACTGTATTTATCAAACCAATCAAGAATTGGTTTGTAAAATTCAACTACATTTTCAGGGCACGATTTTCCAACAATTTCAAAAACTTGTAATTCAGGATTTAAAGTTACTCCAGGCCTTAATCCTTCTTGATTATATGTAAATATATCCATTATTCAGCTTTTATCTTAATCTATTAAATAATTATACAAATTATTTATTTAAACTACAAATATAATTAAAGTAAATTAGTAAAACAATTGAATAAGCCATTATGTGCTAAATTGCCTTGTTTACAGTAAAGTGAAAAACACTGCCTTCATTTAAATTACTTGTCACCCAAATTTTACCGCCATTTTGTTCAACAAAATCTTTGCATAATATAAGTCCTAATCCAGAGCCTGCTCCTTTTACTTTTTTTGATGAATTTTTAGAAATACCACCAAAAACTTCAGGTAAATCCTCTTTGCTAATTCCAATTCCATTGTCAGCAACTTCAACAATATATTGTTTATCAAAATCTCTAATAAATATATCGATTTGTGAATTTTCAGGAGAAAATTTCATTGCATTATTTAATAAATTTCTAATAATGCTATTAATCATATTTTCGTCTGCCATTATATTTGCAATAGAAGAAAAGTTATTAATTAATGAAATTTGTTTTTTCTCAGCATTAATTTCCAATAAATCTATGTTTTTGTTTATAATTGAGTTGAGCTCTAGTTTTTCTTGTTTAAATTTAATTTGATGAGTTTGAGATAATGCCCACTGTAATAGATTTTCGAGGAGATTATGAAGTTTTTTCGCTCCTCCTTTAATTTCCTTTATAAATTCTTTTCTTTCAGTTTCGGTAAATGTATCATAATCATCATCTAATAATTCTGTTAATGATAGTAAAGGATTAAATGGATTTCTTAAATCGTGGGCAATTATTGAGAAAAATTTATCTTTAGTATTATTTAATAATTTCAAACTTTTTTCAGATTCTATTAATTTTTTATTTGTGATTTCTAGTTGTAAGTTTTTATCTTCTAGAATTTTATTAGTTTTTAGTTCGATTAAAAAACTATAAACCCAAATTACAATTAAAAAGCCAATTACAATTATAATCAGATAAAACCAAATACTATTCCAAAATGGAGGTTTTACAGAAATAGCCAAGGCTATTCCGCTCTCATTCAATGTTTTATCGTTATTTGTTCCTCGTATTCTTAAAACATAATCGCCTGGTTTTAGGTTTGTAACCATTATAAAGCGCTTATTTCCATAATCAATCCAATTATTGTCTATGCCGTCAATTTTATATTGAAATGTATTATTATTAGGATTTGTAAAATCCATGGCAGCAAATTCTACTGAAAAAATATTATTTTCATAACTCAAAATAATTCTATTATTTTCATCATTATAGTTTGAAATAAACATATCGTTACTAACCCATTTATCATCTTTGATAATGCTAAATTTTGTAATAACTATTTTAGGAATAAATGAATTCAATTGTATTTCAGATGGATAAAAAGAAACCATTCCGGAATTTGTTCCAAAAAACAATTTGCCATCTACATTTTTATATGCAGAGTTCCAATTAAAACCATCGCTATATAATCCATCAGAAATGTTAAAATTAATCATCTCATCGTTTATAGGATTAAATTTAGACAAGCCTTTTGAAGTACTAATCCAAAGAAAACCAGAATTATCTTCCAGTATTGCCATAATTTCATTACTTGGTAAACCATCTTTCACAAAATATCTTTTAAAAGTATTGGTTTTTCTGTTAAGTTTATTTAATCCACTTCCTGTACCTATCCATAAATTTCCATAATGGTCTTCAAAAATTGTCTGTATATTGTTGCTAGAAAGAGAGTTATTATTATTCGCGATATTTTCAAATTTAATAATTTCTCCATTTTCAGGATTTAGTCTATTTAAACCATTTGTATATGTTCCAATCCACATATAATTATAGTGATCTTGATAAATTGATGTTATATAGTTACTGCTGAAAGAACTTGCAGTATCAGTAAAGTTGTCGTTTATTCTCTGAAAATAAGGTGCTACATTTTCAATTGTATCAATTAATTTATTTAGCCCGTTTCTTGTACCAATCCATAGCATTCCTAAATTGTCTTCAAAAATTGTATTTACTTGATTATTACTTATGCTATGCGGATTATTTGTTTCATTTATATATTTTTTGATAATATATTTCCCTTTTTCAGATATTATACAATCTAAACCGCCTGTGTGCATTCCAAGCCAAATTCTATTTTTTTTATCTGTAAAAGAAGACCAAATTTGATCATCAGAAAGGCTATTTTTATCAAATGGTTTTTCATAAAATCTATCTGTAATGCCTTCTTTTTCAGAGTATTTACAAACTCCGCCGCCATCAGTTCCAATCCAAATATTGTTAGTCGAATCTCCTACAATTGCAGATACACTTGGATGTGGCAAACCAGTTTTTTTATCTGTAGAATAATATAAATGTTCGAATTTCTTTCTTTTTAAATCTAATTTATTTACGCCTCCACCTTTTGTTCCAATCCACAATATTTTTGATTGGTCTTCATATATTGACCAAATTCTATTGCTGCTTATGCTGTATGGATTTTTTATATCAAAAATATAATTTTCAAAAGCATTCTTTTCAGGAATAAATTTATTTAAGCCTCCATTTTCAGTACCAATCCATATTGTGCCATATGAATCTTCATAAATAACATTAATTATATTGCTTCCTAAACTTTGCGGATTTGAAATATCTTGTTTATAATTGTTAATTTTGTTTGTAATTGGATTAATTGTAAAAACTCCATTTGAACTTCCCAACCAAACTATCCCTTTTTCATCAACAATAACAGAGCTTATTGAAATATTTCTTGTAATATCATAACTTTCACTTCCTAATACATAATGTTTAAATTGATTTGTTTTTATATCAAAAAAATCAACTCCTTTGCTTGTTGCTATCCAAAAATTTCCTGTATTGTCAATAAATAAACAATTTAAATCGTTACTAGATATTGAATTTTTGTTTGTTTCTGAATGTAAAAAATGAGTAAATGTATCTGTTAATGGATTATATTTATTTAATCCTCCACCTGAAGTTGCAATCCAGATATTGCCATATTTATCTTCGTTAATTCCTCTTATCTTACTGTTTGAAAGGCTGTTAGTATCTTTTTCATCGTAATCGAAATGCTTAAATATTCTATTTATTGGATCGTATTTATCTAAACCACTTCTATATGTTCCTAACCAAATAAAACCTTTACTGTCTTCAAAAATTTTCCCAAAATTACTTGATGAAGATGAATTTAAATTATTAGGCTCGCTATAAAATTGTTTGAAATTGTATCCATCATATCTATTCAAACCTTCTTGTGCGCCAAACCACATAAATCCATATTTATCTTGCATAATAGAATAAACATTATTATGTGAAAGTCCTTCGTTTCTTGTTAATCTTTCAAATTTTGCATCTGTTTGTCCAAAAACTATATTTTCAGCAAAAAAAGCAAGAAAAATAATTATTATAAATTTTATATATCTTACAATAAATTTTAATTTATTGTTTATCATATTATTTATTATTAATTAGTTAACGAATAATTAATTGGGCAAAATTAACAAACAATTTTAAATTCTGAAGTTTTTAAAGTTAATTAAATATTAATTCCAATTATCAAAATATCATCGATTTGTTTTTCTTTTCCACGCCAATTTTCAAATTCTTCAATAATTTTTATTTTTTGTTCGTTCATATCCATTTTACTATACAGAAGTAATATTTCTTTAAATTTTCTATACATAAATTTCAACCTTTTTTTTCCTCCAAACTGGTCAGCATAACCATCAGAAAACATGTATATTTTATCATCTTTCTTAAGTTTAAATTTCTTTAAAGAAAAATTAAGCACGTCTTTTCTTGAAATCCCTATTGGTATTTTATCTGCTTTTATCTCAATTAAAACACTATCGTTAAATAAAAAGGACTTTATGATTTCGGTTTGATTTTTCAATATATTTTCTATTTCATTTTGTTTTAAGTTATTTCTGATAATATAAATTGAATTATATGCTCCTGCAAACTCCAAATATAGTTCATCAAAGTTGATGTAACATAATGAAATATCAATCCCATCTCTCGAATTTATCTTATCAGAAGTTTGATGCAGTGTTTTAATTAAATTTAATCTTAAATTATTAAGTATTTCATTTGGACGAAAAATTTTCTTTTCTACAACTATTTCATTTAATGATGTAATTCCCAACATGCTCATCAATGCGCCAGGAACACCATGTCCTGTACAATCGGCCGCAGCAACAAGTATTTGTTTGTTTTTTTCAGATAGCTGATAAGTCCAATAAAAATCGCCACTTATTATGTCTTTGGGTTTGTTAATAATAAAATAATCGCCAAGCGATTCATTTAAATTTTCAAGTGGTGGCAATATTGCTTTTTGTATATTTCCTGCATATTCTATGCTGTCTGTAATTGATTTTTTTTGTATCGAAATTAAATCTCTTTGATTTACAACATAATCTCTTTGCATTTCTATCTCATCTCTTTGGCTTTCTACTTCATCTCTTTGTGCTTGAATTTCTTCTTTTTGGGCCATTATTTCCAAAGTTCTTTCTTTAACTTTATCTTCAAGTTCAGCATTCATTTTATCTATTCTGGATATATATTCGAACAACCGGTCTGTCATTATATTGTAATTTTCAGATAGTTCGCCGATTTCATCATTTGTTCTTACTATACTGTAATTTTCTAAATTTCCGGATGTTGTTTTTTGCATATTACCTAAAAGTTCCTTAACCGGCTTAATTATTTGAGAATTAGACCAATAAACAAAGAGATACAAATAAATAATAGTAACAAAAACTCCCATAACTATACCTGCACTCATTAAAAAAGTATTTGGGATATTTATATAATACAAATATGGATTGGAAATATGGTCTTGAAACATTTGCCCAAAGATATTTTTATAATCGCCTAATAAAATTTTCAATTCTGTTTCTGTTGGTGCGTACAAATCTAAATCTTTAACAAAACTGATGCTCAAAAAGATATAACTAATTGCAACTCCTATTGGTAAAAAAGTTGTTAGTATTCCTGATAAAACCATTCGATACTTAATTTTCCCTTTTTTAAACTTAAATATACTTTTTTTGAGTTCTTCTTTGGTAAAAACAGAATCGAGATAATGAATTTGAACTCTGTATTTTTGCCAGTAATAGACAAAAGTTAATGTTAATATTGCAGAAACTGTAAAAATTATCCAATATTGAATATATATTTCTTTTCCCAGATTATTGTTAAAATCATTTATTATAAATATTTTATTAATCATAAAAAATTCACCACCAATAAATGAAATAGCAATTATTGCAGTGTTTATTAATGGAGAATAAAGAAGCGTTTTTTTACAAAAAACTTTTATTTGATTACTTATTATTTTATTTTTTCTTAATCTTTTAAAATAAATTTTGAAAGGTAAATTAAACAAAAAGCCTAATAAAAAAACAAACAATAAAAGATTAAAGAAAAAAACTTCAAACTCAAGTTTATTTCCTGCTTTTTCATCTTTTATTACTATTGATGGTTGTTTTTTAAACTCTAATGAATCTATTTCATTTTCAATCTTAACAAGCTCATTTTCAATTAACAAACTATCTGTTTCTGCACTTTGCTGAAAAATAGATAATTCATTTATATCATGAAGTTTTGAAAAATTTGTTGTATATAATATAAGTGTTAATGGTGATGTTAATAGATAGAACAGAATAAAAGCAACAGAATAAATCCTTAAGCCTCTATACTTTACTTTTTTTATGTTTTTTTGCCTTTTAAAAAAACTCATAAATCATTATTATTTAACTATAAATCAAATAGTTATTTTAGAAATTAATGCAAAAAAAATTCAAATAACAATTTTCCCTTTAAAATATAAACAAATATGTAAAAATTAAAATAAATAAAGTTATATTTTTGCCACAAAATTTGATTAAATGAATACTATAAATCTAACATCTACACATTATTTTGGGTTTTTATATTTAGCATTTGCACATCAAACAGATGGAATATATTCAAGAGAAGAGCAAATTTCTATATGGAAATTAGTAGTAAAATGGTCTGAAGTTGAACTCTCTAGAATTGAACATGCTAAAATAATGGATGAAGTTATGTTATTATATAAAAGCAATATTTTAAATACAGATTTTGAAGAATATATTTTTGATATTGCGAGAATAATAAATGAATATTCATGGTTTTGCAATTCAAAAAAAATTGAAAGCTTAAAAGACTTAAAAACAATAGCTCTTTCAGACAAAAAATATTTAAAATCAGAAAAAAACTGGATTAAAAAAATTGCCGAAATTTGGAATATTGATAAAAAAAAAATACAAAATATATTAAAATAAAATGCTTTACATACTTTTATGTATTATTTCTAGTAGCCTGATTTTAATAATATTCAGATTGTTAGAAAAAAATAAGATTAAGCTTTTCCCAATAATTGTTTTAAATTACATTACTGCTTCAGTTTTTGGATTGCTCTTTAGTAAAGCTAACCTTTCTTTTAATTATTTGATTCAATCAAACTGGTTGCCTGTTTCTTCTTTTTTAGGCTTTTTATTTGTAATTGTATTTTTCACAATAGGTTATTCATCTCAAAAAGTTGGGCTTACAATTACTAGTATCAGTACAAAAATGTCTGTTGTAATTCCTATATTGTTCTCAATTTTATTTTACAATGAAGAAATTTACATACTAAAATTTATAGGTATTATTATTGCCTTATTAGCTTTATTCTTAGCTTCTTATAAAGGAAAGAAAAAAGAAAACCTAAACCGAACATATATCTTTTTACCTTTTTTGCTGTTTTTTGGTGCAGGCTCAATTGATTCAATTGTAAAATATAGCCAAGAAGAATATCTTAAAAATGTTGATATAATTGAATTTTCTGCAATTTCATTTATTTTTTCTGTAATTACATCTTTAGTTGTTTTTATTTTTTTAAAAAATAAATTTAAACAGTTAATTCTAATTAAAAATCTATTTTGGGGAATTTCATTAGGATTAGCAAATTTTGCATCTTTGTATTTTACTATTTTAGCTTTAAATACAAATATTTTCGCAAGTTCAATTGTTTTTTCAATTATTAGTACAGGAATAATCTTGATTTCAGTAATTGCAGGTTTTAAGTTTTTTAATGAAAAAATTGAACCAATAAACTGGCTAGGCGTGGCACTTTCTGTATTAGCAATTTTAATTTTATCTGTATAATTTTGAGCGAAGAAGACATTTATAAAACAATATCTAAGCCATCTGAAGGCTTTTACAAAGATAAAGGAAGTAAATTTTATTCTTATTCTTTTCCGGTACAAACTGACGAAGAAATTCAACAATACAGAAGCCAAATACGAAAAAAACATCACGATGCACGCCATCATGTATACGCATACAGAATTGGTGCAGAAAAAGACATTTTTTACTCAAGTGATGATGGAGAACCAGCAAATTCATCAGGACCACCTGTTTTAGGACAAATAAGAGCTGCCGATTTAACAAACATATTAATTATTGTAGTTAGATATTTTGGCGGCACAAAACTTGGAATTCCGGGACTTATAAAAGCCTATAAATCAGCTGCTTTAAAAGCAATTCAAAATTCTAATGTAATTACAAAAACAATTGGGATAAAAATCAAGTTAAGTTTTAATTATCCTTTAATGAATGATGTAATGAGAGTTTTAAAAGATGATGGAATTGAAATAATAAATCAAAATTTTACTGATAATTGTTTTATTGAAATTAAAATCAGAAAAAATATTTATGAACAAACCATAAATAAATTAAATTTAATGCACTCTTTAAATATTAAAACAGATACAAACTAGAATATTTTTAAAATAAAAATCCTATTTCAATCAAATAAGATAATTGTTAATTATAGTTTTTTGAAAATAATTTCTTTATCTTTGCATTGAAATTTAATACGATATAGTTATGCATGAAGTGCTAAATATAAGACATAAATTAAACTAAAAGCAAAGTATTTTTACTTTGCTTTTTTTATGTTTAATAGTTTTTATGAGTGAAAATTCTTTACTAAATAAGTTTGTTTAATTATTAAAAGTGTTTTTTTATAAATTTTAAAAAATGAAAAATAGAAGTTTAGTATCAATTGATGATTATTCAAAAGAAGAAATAAATCGAATACTTGATTTAGCTGAATACTTTGAAGAAAATCCTAATCAAAAAATTTTAGAAGGCAAAGTTATTGCTTCTTTATTTTTTGAACCATCAACAAGAACCAGATTAAGTTTTGAAAGCGCTGTTAATAAATTAGGCGGAAGAATTATCGGTTTTACAGATTCTAGCACTTCAAGTGTTACTAAAGGTGAATCTTTAAACGATACAATTAGAACTGTTAGTAAATACAGCGATTTAATAGTGATGAGACATCCTTTAGAAGGAAGCGCCAGATTTGCAAGCGAAGTGTCTGATGTTCCTGTTATTAATGCCGGTGATGGTGCAAATCAACATCCAACTCAAACATTATTAGATCTTTACTCGATAAAAAAAACACAAGGAACTCTTGAAAATTTAAATGTTTTCTTAGTTGGTGATTTAAAATATGGACGAACTGTTCATTCTCTTTTAATTGCATTATCTAATTTTAATCCGGTTTTTAATTTTATTTCTCACGAAAAATTAAGAATCCCCGACGAATACAAGCTAATTCTAGATGAATTAGGAGTTAAATATTACGAACACTCAGAATTTACGGATATAATTTCTAAAGCTGACATTATTTATATGACTCGTGTTCAAAAAGAAAGATTCTCTGATCCTGTTGAATATGAGAAAACAAAAAATGTTTATGTTTTAAAAAATTCGATGCTTGAAAACACTAAAGAAAATTTAAAAATTTTACACCCTTTGCCAAGAGTAAATGAAATTGATGAAGATGTGGACGACAATTCAAAAGCCTATTATTTTACTCAGGCATTAAATGGAGTATTTACTCGCCAAGCAATTATATCAAGCATTTTAGGTTTAAAATAATTTATTGTCAAAATAAAAAAAATGAAAGAAAATAAAAAATTACAAGTTAGCGCCATAAAAGACGGAACTGTTATTGATCATATTCCAGCAAAAAATTTATTTAAAGTTATCAGAATACTTGGTTTAATGAATTTAGAAAATCAAGTTACTTTTGGAACAAATTTAGACAGTCAGAAATTAGGTAAAAAAGCAATTATTAAGCTTAGCAACAAGTTTTTTGAAGATGAAGAAATCAGTAAAATTATTTTAGTTGCACCAAAAGCAAGACTTAACATAATAAAAAACTACGAAGTAATTGATAAAAAGCTAGTTAGCGTTCCTGATAAAATTATAGGAATCGCAAAATGTGTTAATCCAAAATGTGTTACTAATCACGAAAAGGTTAAAACAAAATTTAAGGTTTTATCTAAAAGTAATGTGGCATTAAAGTGCCTGTATTGCGAAAAAATTACAGATGAAGAACATATTGAAATAATTATCTGATTTTGGAAAACTAAAAGACTGTCTAAAAAGAAAAGTTGCTTTTCAGACAGTCTTTTATGCATATTTTTAATGCATTTTAATTATCGTTAATAACAAATTTATTCTCAGAATAATAATTAATAATTCTATAACCATCATCTCTTTTTATTAATTCAATTATGTTAAAAGTAATTCCATTTCCGTTATCAATAGAATAATTTAACTTGATGATATTTTGATTATTAACAGTTAAAGTATGAAATCCTGTATTTTTATAAATAAAGGAATTTCCCAAATTTTCTTTATTCAATTTTAAAGTTTCCAGCCACTCATTTTTAGTTTTCTGATTTAATGCATCTTTATCTAAAATTTGAATAATTGCATCATAATTTGAAGATTGAAGATTTTTATAAAAATAATCTCCAACTTTACCACTTTGAGAAACAGAGCTGAACAAAAAAGTTGAAATAAAAAATCCCACAAATACAATTAAAATAATAAAATAAATTTTTTTCATCTCAAGATATTTAAAATAAACAAATTATTATAAATCAATCATTTAGGGAAAAAATTATATACAAATGCTTTTTTGAGATTAATTAACAAATTTAAATAATAACAATACTTAAATCAATTTATTTTTACATACTAACAATTTGTATTGACAAACTACTAAATTCTATTGTCTAAATACTATATTTTATTTACAGATAAAATCAGAATAAATATTTGTTGATATTTGATGTTTTTCTTTAAAAAGAAATTAATTTTGTTGAAATAATAGTTTAAAAACAAAAACATGCCAAAAATAAACTCTTCAAAAACACCTATTTACAGAGAATCGGGTTTTAATTTAAAAGATATAATAACAACAAAAAAAGCTTTTAATGATGAACTTTCGCATCCACATTTTCCAGATAATTTCATATATTCAAGATATAGAAATCCGACAGTTAGCTCAGTTGAAGAAAAAATAAAAGAAATTGAAGATTCAAATTGGGCTTTACTTTCTCAAAGCGGAATGTCTGCAATTGATATTGCTTTATCTATTTTTCAAGAAGCAAAAAATGATGACAAATGGCTAATTTTCAACGATATATATGGAGGAACAAATAGTTATATCGATTCAATATTAATAAAAAAAAGAGGTCTTAAAATCGAACGTTTTTCTTCAAAAGACAATAAATATAACTTATCTGATTACATAGAGCTTTTAGACAAGATAAAACCTAAACTTTTGTATTTTGAAACCATTTCAAATCCAATGTTAATTGTTGCTGATGCAAATAAAATAATTGATGAAGCTAAAAAAAGAAATGTTATTGTAATTGTGGATAATACATTTGCAGGCCCATACTTATGGAAGCCATTAAAATTCGGCGCGGATATAGTTATTCATAGTGCAACAAAATATTTAGCCGGGCATGGAAATATTACAGCCGGAGTAATTTGTGGAAACGATGATAATATTATGCAAAAAGCAATTGAATACAGAAAGTTAATTGGCCACATGATTAGTCCTGACGACGCATACAGGCTTGGAACTCAATTAAAAACGTATAATATTAGATTTAAGCAACAATGCAATAATGCTAATAAATTAGCTCTATTTTTATCAAATAATGCAAAAATAAATAAAGTTTATTATCCCGGATTAAAAGTCCATAAAACTTATGATAATGCAAAATGTTTGTTTGGCGAAAAAGCTTATGGTGCGATGATTACTTTTGAATTATCCGGCGAAAACGATGAAGAAAAATCCACTAAAAGTCAAAAATTTATTGAATTAATTTCTAAGCATTTCTTTTTAATACCAACTCTTGGAGATGTTGATACAATTTTTCTTCCTGTTGATGCAGTTTGGCCAGATAAATATCCAACTCCCGGAACTTTTAGACTTTCTGTAGGAATTGAAGATTATTATTTTATCGAGAAAATTTTTAACGACACATTAAATTCGATATAAGACACTAATAATCAGCAATTTAATATTAATTTATGCATTAGCAAATGTACTATATGAAGCAAATTTAACTTTTTTAGGATTAATACACATTACAGGTATTTTATTATCATTTGCGATAATTCTTTGTTCATCGGCTCCTAAAACATAATCCTGGATATTGATATTTTTAGTTGTTAATACAATAATAAGATCAGTTTCATTTTCGTTAATAAATTTTAAAGTTGCATCTAAAGCATTATCAGTTCCTTCTACAAACACTACGTCAAAATCTACATTGCTCTGTTTGAAAAAGCTTTTCACATAATTTAAATTTGTATTTGTATTCTTAATTATTTGAGGATTAGTTATTTCTGCAGGAACTGTTAAATAAAATTTAAGATTATTATTTTTAGCTAAAATCTTTGCTTGCTTTAGTTTTTGCTTGTTTTCTTTTGTATGATCAATTGAAAAAACAACATTTTTCATGATTTTTCGTTCCGGTGGATTTTGAATCACAACAAATGGTGTATTGGTTCCGGCTATTACTTTTAAAGCCCAACTTCCTGTAAATTTTTGCATTCCTTTAACACCATGTGTTCCCATTATAACCAATTTCGCATCGTTTTGATTTGCAATTTCAGTTATTGTTTTAAAAATATTTCCGGTTTGAACTAATGTATTAATTTTTACATTGTACTTCAAATATGTTTCTTCAACAACTTTTTTAAGTTCTTTTTCTACATCAGGAATATCTTTTTCCTTTTTAGCAATATGCAATAAATAAATATCTCCTTCAACTATATCAATAAATTGTAAAGCATGCTGCAATGCATATTTTGCAACTTCTGAAAAATCCCAAGTAACTAAAATAGGATTTTTCATGTTTTCTATTCTGTTATTATTCTCTAAAAAAATTTCTGTTATTTCTTCTGTTTCAGATTTAGTTTCAGATTTAGTTTCGTTTTCATTTTTAATATCATCCTCTTCTTTTTCTTCAACAATAATATTTTCCTTATTTAGATTTTTCTCGTAAAACAAACCAACCTTTTCCATTTTTTTTTCTAGCTCTGCTTTAATTTCGTCGCCTTGTTCCAATCCAATTTCTATCCAAGTTTCAAGTTTTCCTTCTAACTTTGAATTATTAGGATGTTTTTTAAATTCGTCAAATGCTTTAGCTGATTTATCATTTTTTGGAATTAGTCTTTGCCTAACAAAATCGCAAAAAATATTAAGTGTTAATTTACTTGCTTTAATTGTTTCATCATTTTTCCATTTAAAGCAGTTTTTTAAAGTATTTATAATGGTTTCAGGATGCAAATTGAAAAGCATTTTAGTTAGTTTTTAGTTAATTTTCAGTTCGTTATATACAAAGATAATATAAATAGATACAAAAAAGCTTGTTTTATTTCTATTTTTTATATCATTTTAAAATTTATTGTAATTTAAAACATGCTCGTATCTGCCCAAATCAAACCAACTAGAATTATCATGTTGATAAGATATTATTTTATAATCTTTTGCTAATCTTAAATATGTATCAATTATTGAAAAACTTCCTTTTTCTGTTATTAAATTAAAAATATCTGAATTTAATATATGAATTCCGCTAAATGCTGATGTGTATAAATTCGATTCTGATTGTCTGGAAATTTTTTTTTCGCCTGTTGTTAAATTTTTCCATCGACATAATTGATTATTTTCAGTATCAAATTGAAGAATTCTACTTGTTTCTCTTTCTTTTACGGCCAAAGTAACCAATGCATTAGTCTGAATATGAGACCAATACATTTTTTGCAGATTTATATCTGAAATAATATCTACATTATAAACCAAAAAGGATTTTTCTCTTTCTAAAAACCATTTTGCATTATAAATTCCTCCGCCTGTATCAAGTAATTTATCAGTTTCGTCTGAAATTTGAATATTTATATTAAAATTATTTTTAGATTTCAAAAATTCAACTATTTGATTTCCAAAATGATGCACGTTTATAATAATATCTGTAAATCCTTCGCTTTTTAATTTGTTAATTATTATTTCAAGTAATGGCGTGCCTTTTATTTCAACTAGTGCTTTTGGTTTGTTTTCGGTTAAAGGCATTAATCGCGTTCCTAGTCCGGCCGCAAGTATCATTGCTCTCATGCTTTCTGTTGTTTTAAAATACTATTTTCAATAAATTTACTAGTATTAAAAATTTTGTTCTCGGTGCTGTATTTCAATATTTATATTGTAGTTTTTTTCTAAATGCTTTTTAAGCATTTCGGCAGAATATACTGAGCGATGCTGGCCGCCTGTGCAACCAAAGCTCACCATCAAATTTGAAAATCCTCTTTTTATATATTTTTTAACTGATTGATTTACAATAGAATAAACATTTTCAAGAAATTCTGTCATTTCTTCTTCTTGCTCAAAAAAATCAATAACTTCTTTATCTTTTCCTGTTAAATTTACATATTTTTCGTATCGTCCCGGATTATTTACTGCTCTGCAATCGAAAATAAAACCGCCGCCATTTCCACTTTTGTCTTCCGGCAAGCCTTTTTTATACGAAAAGCTCTTGATATTTACAGTAAGTTTTTTTTCTGCATTTTTAAATTTCATTAACTCCTCAGATTGTGTCAATAAATTTAAAACATTAAGCAATTCTGGTATTTCAACATTAAACGTTACTGTTTCTAACAGATATTTTATGTTTTCAATTGCAAAAGGAATACTTTGAAGAAAATGTGTTTTCTTTTCATAAAATCCTCTAAAACCATAAGCGCCCATTGCCTGCATTATTCTTATAAAAACATAAGCGAAATAATAATTGTTAAATTTTTCTTTATCAATATTATAATCAGATAATTTATTGATGTAATATTTAACTAACTCATTTCTAATTTGTTGCGGAATATTTGCTTTTGAATCGTAAAGTAATGAAGCTAAATCGTATTGCAAAGCACCTTTTCTACCTCCCTGATAATCAATAAAATAAACATTATTGCCTTTTAGCATTATATTTCTGGATTGAAAATCGCGATAAAGAAAATATTCTGTGTCGGCTTCCAATAAGAAATCGGTAAATTTTTGAAAATCATTTTCTAAATTTTGCTCATCGAAAGGTATTTTCGCTAGTTTTAAAAAGTAGTATTTGAAATAATTCAAATCCCACATCATAGATTGCTTATCGAATGCATTTCTTGGATAACAAAATGAATAATTGAAATCTTTCGCCCCATTTATCTGAAAATTTATTAAACCATCTATTACTTTTTTATAAATATTTATCAATTCTTCCGAAAATTCAACTCCTGTTCTTACTGATTCTATGTATGAGAAAAGTGTTACATCACCTAAATCTTCTTGCAAATAAATATTATTTTCGATATCTGAAGCAAAAAT
>JAFGWC010000117.1 GCA_016937695.1 Bacteroidales bacterium | reverse complement strand
TCAAACTTCAATATTTTTCAAATTAAGCTATATTCTTTAATTCTTCTTCCAGCTTATTTAGCATTTTAGAATGAAAATCTAAATGTGTAACCATTCTTATTAATTGCGGTCCAAATGCCGAAACTTTTATTCCTTTTTCTGATAGTTTGTTTACAAAATAGCTGTCTTTTACATCAAGCTTTAGCTTAAAAATTATAATATTTGTTTCTACAGGATAAATTTCTTCTATATAATTTAGCCTTTTTAAAATATTTACAATCTCTTGTGCATTTTCATGATCTTTTTTTAATCTTTCAACATGATTATCAAGAGCATAAATGCCTGCTGCCGCTAAATATCCAGCCTGGCGCATTGCTCCGCCAAACAGCTTTCGGTATCTTTTTGCTTTATCTATAAATTCAGAATTTCCAATTATTACTGAACCAACCGGAGTGCCTAAACCTTTTGATAAACATATTGATACTGAGTCGAATAAATTACCAATATCAATTGTTGTATATTTTTTTACTGCTATTGCGTTAAATAAACGTGCGCCGTCAAGGTGCAGTTTTAAATTATTTTCTTTGCAAACTTTATTTATTTTTTCAATTTCTGATATATCGTAACACGATCCACCGCCTTTGTTTGAGGTATTTTCTAAACTAACAATGCTCGAATTTGCAGAATGTATATTTTTTGGATTTATATTTTCCAAAACATCTTCGGCTTTTATTTTACCGAAATTTCCATTTATTAATCTGGCTGAAATTCCTGAATTAAAAGACAATCCGCCGCCTTCAAAATTATAAATGTGTGCTGTTTTGTCACAAATTACTTCATCGCCAGGTTGTGTGTGTATTTTTATCGATATTTGATTTGCCATTGTTCCTGATGGAACAAATAGTGATGCATCTTTATTAAATAATTTGGCAATTTTTGTTTGTAATTCGTTAACTGTTGGGTCTTCGTCGTAAATATCATCACCAACTTTGGCTTTAAACATTGCATCAAGCATTTCGGGTGTTGGTTTTGTTACAGTATCGCTTCTTAAATCTATAATCATGATAATAAATTTTAAAATTGTTGTATTGTTAATTGTACCATTGTATAATTGAATAATTGAATAATTAATCATGTAAATCTATAATTAATTGCTTAATATTTTAAAATTTAATCTAAATATTTGCCAATATTAATTACAGTTTTTTATTTCTTTGCCAAATCTAAATATAAAAGTAAAATCCTAAAAATGGAAAAAAAAATAAATACACGTAGAAAACCTGATTGGTTAAAAATAAGATTGCCTGAAAAAGATAGTTATAAAGAAGTAAAACAACTTATTAAAGATAATAATTTACACACAATATGCACAAGCGGCTCGTGCCCGAACCTTGGCGAATGTTGGGATGCAGGAACTGCTACTTTTATGATTTTAGGCGATATTTGTACAAGAGCATGTAAGTTTTGTGCTGTAACAACTGGAAAACCCTTAAATGTTGATAAAAATGAGCCAATTAAATTGGCTCGTTCTATAAAAGCTTTAAAATTAAAACATTGTGTAATTACTTCTGTAGATAGAGACGATTTACCTGATGGTGGTGCTTCAATTTGGGCTGAAACTATAACTGAAATAAAAAAATTAAATCCGGAAACTACTATTGAGGTTTTAATTCCTGATTTTCAAGGAAATACAGAACTTGTTGATATTGTTATCGGCGCAAAGCCAAATGTAATTTCGCATAATATGGAAACTGTTAGGCGATTAACTCCTAAAATTAGAACCAAAGCTAAATATAATACCAGCTTAAAAGTTCTTGAACATATTGCAAAATCAGGTATTAGAGCAAAATCAGGAATTATGCTTGGAATTGGCGAAACTTTTGATGAAGTTTTACAAACAATGGACGATTTACGAGCTGTTAATTGTGAAGTTTTAACAATCGGACAATATCTTCAGCCAACAAAACAGAATATGGAAGTTGAAGAATATGTAAAACCGGAAATTTTTTCAGAATACAAAAAATTAGGCCTCGAAAAAGGATTTCGTTTTGTCGAAAGCAGTCCGTTGGTTCGTTCTTCTTATCACGCAGAAAAACATGTTTTGTAAAGATAAAAGTTAGAAAATCCATTAATCATTTTATAAGTAAAAAGTATATTATCAATAATCTAAAATATTATAATTTTGAATTTTACAGATTTAGGAAAAATTAATTATAAAGATGCTTGGGATTTTCAGCATAAATTGTTTAATGAAAACATTGAAAATAAGCGACTTAATAAACCAACAAAAAATAAATTACTGTTTTGCGAGCATAATAATGTTTATACAATAGGAAAAAGTGGAAACCAATCTAATTTGCTTTTAAACAATATTTCATTAAAAGATAAAGGAATAGAATTTTATAATATTGATAGAGGTGGAGATATCACTTATCATGGGCACGGGCAAATAGTTGCATATCCTATTTTTGATTTAGATACATTAAATATCGGCACGCGCGAATATATTTATAAGCTTGAAAATACTGTTATTAAAACCATGGAAGAATATGGAATTGAATGTGGCAGATTAGATGGTGCGGCAGGAATCTGGATTGAGCCGGAAATTGTTGCGAATAGCCGTAAAATTTGCGCAATTGGTGTTCGTAGCAGCCATCGTATTACAATGCACGGTTTAGCTTTAAATGTTAATACCGATTTAACTTATTATAATTACATTAATCCTTGCGGTTTTACCGAAAGAGGAGTTACTTCTATGCAAAAAGAATTAAATAAGCACATTGATTTTGAAGATGTTAAAGCAGCTTTGCTGAAAAATTTTAGAAATGAGTTTGCTTTTATTCCGAAACAGCTCTTATAATATTATAAACATGTGTTAAATCGTAAGGTAAATATCTTCCTGGCTGTTTTCTACTTTCACCACCATAACTCAAAATCATACCAATTTTTTTCTTGTAATCAACCCAATAAACAAATATTCCGCTGTGTTCAATATCGTTATACGAATGATTTATGTAATAAAGCCAATCGCCTGGCTCAATTAGCTCGGTTTTCACATACGGTCCATTTTTTTTGCTTTTAAAAATAGTTTTTCTTTTTCCGTTTGAGTTTGTATATCCTGCATTATTATAAGCTGTATTTATCCAATTCCAACAGCTTCCGGGCAAAATAACTTTATCAATTAATGCCATTTTTCTGCCTTCTTCCAAAATCTCTTTTCCGCCTTTATTTGCAGTTTCTTCAGCAAGTAAAATTGGATCGTCTGTTTTGCTTTTTTTTATTTCTGTTTCTGATTTTTTTGTTGATTTTTCTTTTTCAGAATCTTTTATGTCTGATTTTTCTTTTTCAGAATCCTTTATTTCAGATTTTTTTGATTCATTTTTAGAAGTATAGCTTGTTTTACTTTTTTCTATTGGTTTATTATAAATTTGAGGAGAACAAGATGAAAATATTAAAATAAAAACAATTGAAATAGCTGTTATTAAGTTAGTTACATTTATTTTTATCATGGCATATATTTTTAATAAAAAAATAAATTTTTAATTAGTTTTATTGATTTTAATTCTTAAAATTAGTAATATTTTTATCAAAAACAATTCTAAAACCAATATTTACTTTGTTGATATTTGGTTTTCTTCCGTTTCTATTCGAAATTCTTAACATAGTTTCGTCATTAGCCCAAGAGCCTCCTTTAATTACTTTATAATCAGATAACTCTACACCTTTTGGATTCTTTTTTTCTTTTAATTTATAATATTCTGCGCCGTACCAATCCGAGCACCATTCCCACATATTTCCGAGCATATCATATATTCCAAGAGCGTTTGGTTTTTTTAATCCTACAGCTTTAAGCTCTCGCTTCGAATTTGATTTATACCAAGCATAATCATTATAATTACTCTTTTTAATAGTTTTATTTTTAATGCAAAAAGCTTTTGCTGAATATTCCCATTCGGCTTCTGTTGGTAATCTTCCGCCTTTCCAATTGCAGTAAGCATTTGCGCCATACCAACTTACAAAATTTACAGGATAATTTTCAAATCCATATTCAACAATATATTTGTTATCCAATTTTGATATTCTACATTTTAAATCGTTCCAATTTGCTGATGTATCTATCCACAAAGTATTATTTTCAATTTTATTTCCTTCTGAATTTAAAAATTCTGCAAACTCATAATTTGTAATCTCATATTTGCTGATATAAAAATCATAAACCTTAACTTTATGAACAGGTTTTTCGTCTTCTTCGCCATTTATATCACCAATTTTAAATTTTCCGCCTTTTATAAAAATCAGATTTTCTGCATTTAATTTATTTGATAAATTATTTTGCGACAATAAAAAATTATAATTTGAAATAATTAAAATTATCAAGCATAAAAATTTAATAAATATATTTTTAATAAACATTTTTTTACTGGTTTTTGCTAATCAATAATTCTTAATATTTTACTTAAATATCTTGCAATTAATATTTAAAAGATTAATTTAGTACAAATTTGAAAAAAAATATCATAAACAGATGCAAAATCCAGAAAAAAAACTTTCTCGAAAATTTTACGAAGCTGAATTGGTAAAATTACAAATTGAATTAGTAAAATTACAATCGTGGATAAAAAAGAAAGGCTTAAAAGTGGTTGTTATTTTTGAAGGACGAGATGCAGCAGGTAAAGGTGGCACAATTACAAGAATAACCCAATCTTTAAACCCAAGAATTTGTAGAGTTGTGGCGCTTGGAACACCTACCGAAAGAGAAAAAACTCAATGGTATTTTCAAAGATATGTTCCGCATTTACCTGCAGCCGGAGAAATGGTTCTTTTTGACAGAAGTTGGTACAATCGTGCAGGAGTAGAGCGTGTTATGGAATTTTGTACTAATGATGAATACTGGGATTTTTTGCGTGCATGCCCTAATTTTGAAAGAATGCTTATTCGTTCCGGAATTATTTTAATAAAATATTGGTTTTCGGTTAGCGAAGAAGAACAAGAAAGAAGATTTCAAGGCAGATTAAAAGATCCTACTCGAAGATGGAAATTAAGCCCGATGGATATAGAATCAAGAAAAAAATGGACAGAATATTCCAAAGCTAAGGATGAAATGTTTTCATACACAGACACAAAAATTTCGCCATGGTATGTTGTTGAGGCAGATGATAAAAGACGAGCCAGATTAAATTGCATTTCGCATCTTTTAGATCTTATTCCTTACAAAGAAATTGAACCTGAAACAATTGAGCTTCCACCCAGAATTAAAGAAAAAGGTTATGTTAGACCGCCAATGAATGAGCAAACTTTTATTCCTGAAAAGTATTAAATTTGTTATTTCTAGATAAAAGTATTGGTTTTTTTTCGTTTGTAAAGTATAAAACTAAACATATTTAATAAATTATTTTTATGCGCAAACTAATAAATTATGAAAAATATATTATTAAGTAAAATTTTTTGGAATGAATTTCATGAACCTGTAAAAAGTAAAAGTTCATTTATTAAAAAAAATGTAATGTTGTCAATTGAAAGATTGCAAATTTATGAATTTGATAATCTTGCGTATAAATATAATGAGAACAAAGGACTTTTAACTGCAGTATTAGGAAACTTTTCAAATTGGGATGAACTTAAATTGAAATATGGAAACAATTTGAAAAATGACGTTGACTTATTAGAATTAATTTATCTTAATAATTCACTTGATAAGATGAATGATTTTATTTCGGAATTGGATGGAATCTTTTTGTTATATATTTATGATGAAAACATAAAAAAAGTATATTTATTTCAATCAATATTTGGGTTTTCATTACCAATATACTATTATATTGACTCACATGGTATTGTCATTAGTACCAACTTAAAAAAATTACTTCTGAATGTAAATATTGAAAGAGAGTTTGATCAAAATGCATTGTCCGAATTTTTGGGAAATAATTTAATCTCTAATGAAAAAACTCTCATAAAAAATATCAAAAAGCTTGTTACACATTCATTCTTTGAAATTAATTTGGAAAAGAAGGAAATAGCAATCAAACCTTCTTCAAATAAGGTTCCAAAAATTAATGAAAAAAAAGCTAAAATTAATTTGATAAGCTCTATAAGGAAGAATATTGCAGATGTTGCTGGATATTTAAAAACTTCAGTCTATGATTCAACTTTAACAAGAGGTTGGGACTCTAACTTAATTTTTAATGAATTAAAAAATACTAATTATCAGAAAATAAATGCTTATACAATTGATGGTGGTAATGAATATAGTGAGGTTAAAGAAGTAAAGGAAATTATAGAAGATAATGAAAATATTTCCTTATATACACATAAAATCAATAAGAGTATTTTAGATTTTTTACCAGATATTGTTTGGAAATATGAAGGTTTTGTATTTGAAATGGGTATATTTTTGAGATACGATTTAGCAAAATATTTATTGAATGGAAAAACCAACCACATTTTTGTTGGTTCTGGTGCAGACCCAATTTTGGATTCGAATATGGGGCCTGGAGGTAATCATGCACTTCAACAATATGGATATAAAACTTATAAATCCACTTTATATCATTTAAAAAAAACACTCAAAATGGGTATAGTGGGAGACATATGGTTTAAATTTATTATAGAAGAAACTGATTTTATGAGATATAAAAGAAAGACTTTTAATAATAAAACAAAACTTATGTATAATCTTGAAATAGAATATAATTTAAAAATGCATGAAATTCTTTTTAATGAGTTCAGCATAGCTGGCATTTATCCATTTTTGAATAAAAATACTGTTTCCTCAGCTAATGTTTTGCGAAAGTTTAATCATGGAAAAAACTTTTATAAAAATGAACTAAAAAAGTTATTTGGAGAAAAAAAATCCAGTTTCATAAAAAAAACAGGAAAAGTTCTTGATACAAATAGAATTTATTACGAAAATATTGATTGTCTAAAATCAATTATAAATAGTGCATTCTCTGAAAAAATTTTGGATAAATCAAACCTTAAATTAATTAGAAAAAAACCTGATAATTATAAAACCCTTCTAATTCAAGTAGCTTATCTATTTCTTTTTAGTCATATTTTTCTAGATAATAATTATGATGACCAATTTGAAAATAATCATCTCAATTTATCTTTATCTGATATATTAAAAAAACAAAAGCTTTATTAGCTATAAAAAAATGGTGAATAAATTCTCATAAATATCTAAAAGCCTGGTTTTAAGGCAAGTTTTTAGATATTTAATGTGATTTTGCTAAACACATATTGAAAAAGTTTTAATTTTTTCAATGCGCCTGTCAAACTATTTGCCATTCAATTTCAGCATTAAAAGATTTTTTTGAAATGGAATATATTTTAATACTTTTGACAACTTACAAATTAATGTAGTTTAGTTAACAAATTTTAATGGAAATACATCTAAAAGTTACAAGTTTCAGGTTGTAAATTAATCAGCAACTTGTAATCTGAAACTTAAATGTTTAAATCGAGCAAAATATTAAATCTTTTAATTAAACACAGTTGATTTACAAATTTCAAAAAATAATTTAAATGCATTTATTGAATGATATTTTAAGTAAGCTAGATTCTTATATTGGTGGTGCTCAATGGTTTGTGTTTTTACTTCTTGGAACAGGTTTGTTTTTTACAATTTATTTGAAATTTCCTCAAATAAAATATTTTCGTCATGCGCTTAGAATTGTAAGCGGAAAATACGATAAAAAAACTGATAAAGGAGATACATCTCATTTTCAGGCACTTGCAACTGCTCTTTCAGGCACAGTTGGCACTGGAAATATTGCAGGTGTTGCTTTTGCAATATATCTTGGTGGACCTGCAGCTCTTTTTTGGATGCTTGTAACTGCTTTCTTCGGAATGACCACAAAATTTGTAGAAGTTACTCTTTCGCACAAATATAGAGAAGTTGCTGAAGATGGAAGTATTGCTGGCGGACCAATGTATTATATGAAGAACAAACTGAATATGAAATGGTTAGCTGTTATTTTTGCTGTGGCAACTGTTTTTTCTTCTTTCGGTACAGGAAGTTTACCTCAAATTAATAGTATTTCTAATTCAATTTTTGCAACTTTTGGTGTTAAGCATATTATAACCGGAGCTGTTTTGTCCGTTTTACTAGCATTTGTAATTATTGGAGGTATTAAAAGAATTGCAAAAGTTACCGAAAAACTGGTTCCGGCAATGGCTCTTATTTATTTTATAGGAGCAATGTTGGTTATTGTTTACAATTACGATAATTTAATACCTTCAATTATTTCTATTTTTAGAGATGTTTTTACCGGAACTGCTGCTGCAGGTGGATTCTTAGGCGCAAGCATAGCATTTGCTTTTAACAGAGGCGTAAATAGAGGATTATTTTCAAACGAAGCAGGACAAGGTTCTGCACCAATTGCTCATGCTGCTGCTCGTGCTCACGAACCTGTTTCTGAAGGTATGGTCGCTATTTTAGAACCTTTTATCGATACTATAATTATTTGTTCTTTAACCGGTTTAGTGCTTTTATCTTCAGGTGTTTGGAAAGAAAAACATCAAAATACTTTTCAGCAATCGGACATGATTGTTTTAAATGAAGCTGTTTCTGATAAAACTATTGCTGATAAAGAGAATTTGTACAAATTTATTTCAGAAAAAGAAGAACTTGAGCTTTTTACCGGCAAAATGAATATTAAAAATGCTGAAATAAAAAATAATATCTCAATAATTCATGCTCGTTCTCTTGCCGAGAATGTTAAAGTATTTTATGATAATAAAGAATTTTCAGGAAATCTTAATATTATAGATGGTAAAATTGCTGATATTCAAAATAATAACAGTGCAGAATTGTTTGAATTTAGAGGAAAATCTTTAGTTCATAGTGCACCATTAACAACAATTGCTTTCAGTAAAAGTTTTTTAGGCGATTACGGACAATACATTGTTGCTATCGGTTTGCTTTTATTTGCATTTTCAACAGCAATATCTTGGTCATATTATGGCGATAGAGCAATTACTTATTTATTTGGTACTAAGGCTGTTGTGTATTATAGAATTGTATATGTAATTGGATTCTTTATGGCTTCATTTGTTGATACAACTATAATTTGGGTATTCTCAGGAATTACTATCGCTTTTATGACTATTCCGAACTTATTCGGAATTTTAGTGTTACATAAAGACATGAAACAAACGGTAAAAGATTATTGGTCTGATTTTAAAGATCAAAATCCTGATACCAAGATAAAAATTAAATATTAGAAATTAGAAAAATGAATATTAAAGAAAAAGTAAAAAATTATTACAGCAAAAAATCAAAATTCAGTATATTTTCTGATATAATTTTTGCCGCTTTTATAATTGCCTTAATAATTCCGCAAAGTAGAGTGGAAGTGATTGCCTTAATAAATAAAGCAAGAGTTTTAGTTTTACAGCCAAGTGTTGAAGACAACGATGAAATTATTTCTTTAACTGATAATGATTATAATTGGTCTGCAAAAAATATAAATGGCGAAACTGTTGAATTATCTGAACTTAAAGGAAAAGTAATATTTGTTAATTTGTGGGCAACTTGGTGTCCGCCATGTATTGCAGAAATGCCTAGTATTGAAAAACTTTACAATATTTATAAAGATAATGATAAAATAGCTTTTCTTATTGTAAGCAATGAAGATGAAGAAAAAGTAAAAGCATTTATGGAAAAAAGAGGCTTCAAATTTCCTGTATATGTGTCTAATTTTAAATTACCACAAGTACTTAGTACAGAAAGTATTCCTACAACTTTTTTAGTTTCAAAATCAGGAAAAATTGTAGTTAAACAAGTTGGTGCTACTAATTGGCATGGCGATAAAATGCAATCTATTGTTAATAAGCTTATTGCAGAGTAGTTTTGGTTTATTGGTAACTAGAAACCAGAAACCAGAAAC
>JAFGWC010000116.1 GCA_016937695.1 Bacteroidales bacterium | reverse complement strand
GGACTATCTAATTTAGATAATTCAAATAATTCATTCATTAATAAACTTGCTCTCTTTGCATTATTTAATATTATTGTTAGATATTCTTCTATCTCTTTATTGCTCAAATTCTTATTGTTTAGACATAACTCAGAATAACCTAATATGCTTGAAAGTGGGTTTTTTAAATCATGAGAAATATCTAATATCAATCTTTTTCTGTCTTTCTCAGATTTTTCTTTCAAAGATATTTCTTTTTCTATTCTAGATGCCATATCATTAAAAGTAGTTTGTAATTGCGCAAATTCATTTTTTAATTTTAGATCAACTCTTACTGAGTAATCACCTTCTCTTAAAAGTTTTGTCCCTTCACATAATTTTTTTAAGGGTTTTGTTATACTTCTAGCTGATAATCTTGAATATATGAATGTAAAAAAGGCTAATAATAGTATATATATCAACAAAACTACTATTACAACTAAAACAACATGAGATAAATCACTTTCTATTGCTTTTGGATTTGAAATGAAGAAGAATTCAATTCTAAGAGAAGTTGGAAAGGTTACTATTGCCCAAAATCCCCCTTTCTCTTGATAGGCTATATCATAATGATATTTTTGAGTATTACTTTTAATTAAAAAATTCGTAAATTCTTCAATACTAAATTTATCTTTATCAAAAGTATTTAATCCTTTTGAATAAATAATATTATAATCTTTGTCTATTATCTGAAGTCCACCGCCATTTTTTACAATATCTGATGAATCAATTTTATGATAATCTTCTTTAATAATAGAACTTACTGGATACTGATTTTTTAATAAATGATTAGAAATCATTTGACTAGCGATGGCTAATAATATTAATGCTATTATTGTAGTAATTATTGTTAATATAAAAATTATTAGATAGTTTTTAAAAAATTCATTCGAGAGTCTTTTCATTAACTATCTCCTAAATAATGTAATTTATAACCAATACCTCTTATTGTTTTTAGGTATTGTGGATTTTGGGGGTTATTTTCTATTTTACTTCTTAATCTACTAATATGAACCATTATTGTATTATCATCATAATATAAATCATCTGACCAGATTGCTCTATATAATTGTTGTTTTGTAAATACTTTCTCAGGATTTTCCATAAAATATAACAATAATTTAAATTCTTTTGCACCCAATTCTATAAAAGTACTATTTTTATAAGCACAACATTTTTCCTTATCAATTACCAATTCACCATATTCAATTATTTTCTTGTCTATCTTTTTTTCTTTTGTATAATCAATATTTCTTCTAAGCTGAGCTTTTACTCTAGCAAGCAATTCTGAAAAAGAAAATGGTTTAGAAATATAGTCATCGGCTCCTAAGCCTAAGCCTAAAACTTTATCCATCTCATCATCTCTTGCTGTTAAAAAAATTACTGGAATTAATATATTTTTCTCTCTTATAAGTCGAAGTAAATTAAAGCCATCAATTATTGGCATCATTACATCAAATATAGCTAAACTAATTTCTTCTTTTTGTATTATATCTAATGCTACTTTCCCATTTTCAGCAGTAATTACAGAATATCCATTTTCTTCAAAATTTATCTTTAAAAGATTTCTAATGTCTTTTTCGTCATCTGCTACTAAGATCGTCATAAAAATATATTCTTCTCCCTCATAATAATTATTTATATTCTTTTATACATTATACTTAATAATTATATTTGTCTAATTATAATTATCATGAAGGCAAGTAATTAAAACTTAAATATATAATTTAATATTATTATTATATTTTATATGAACTCGATATATTTCATTTGGTAAAGATACTTTTAGTCTAGAATCTTTAATGGGTATGATTTCAACTTTAATATCTTTTATATCTCCTTCATATCTTATTCTTTCTTTTCCAATATTGAAGGAATTATCACTGTTAATTACAATCGGGTTTTGAACTAGTAAAGACATTTGAATATTTAAGGATGTATCAACTTTATCTTCCAAAATTAAATTATTTTCTTCAATCCTCAGAGTTCTAATATAACTTAATAATTTTGGGTTTTCTTTATAGGTATTTTTTAATTGCATTGTTATTTCATTATCTTTTAAATTCAATATTTCACAAGCTGTATTTACTCCATCAATTTGTTCACAATCTTCAAAATTTGATAAATTATGGTATGTACTTCTCATTGTCCAAATTTTATATCTATCTTTGCTAAAGGATTTTTCACTATATTCTTCAACTCCAACATCAATAAATAAAGGTTTCCCTTTTTTATAATAAATAAAGGAACCTGTATCATTATGATTATGTGACATATTATTTGAACCCGCTTGGACAGCTAAAGTATTATTATCATATTTAAATATATATAATCCTTTACTTTTAAATTGGGTGAAGGTTGAATATTCTACTTCTTTATTCTTCATTTCTTTTGATAATTTTTCTATTTCATCAAAATATCTTAAAGCAATATACCTATCAAATAAATTCCTTTCATTAATGCTTAATTTATCTTCAACCTCTATCCAATATTTTGAAATAAAGTCCATTAATTCTTTATTATCTACTCTTTTAGCAAACAAATAATCTTTTGCATTACAAGATCCTGCTTTTGCATTTGAATCTCCAAAATTAACATAATAGGGACCACTAATATGAACTTTTTTAATATATGAAGCTATGCTATTTAATTTCTCATTTTTAAATATTTCATTGATTTTATTATTTGAACAAAGATTAATTATTTCAAGTGATCCAAAAAGAGTTCCTCCTGCCACATGATAATATTGAGGACCTTCTTCACAACAGCCATCTTCTCCATAGCTATTAAAAAAACAATCTAAAATAATACTAGATTTATTCATAAATTTTAGCATTCT
>JAFGWC010000022.1 GCA_016937695.1 Bacteroidales bacterium | reverse complement strand
CTTCTCGTTTAAAAATATTTGATATATGTACTTCAATTACAGGAGTTTTAATAGCTGAAATTGCATCGGCAATAGCAATTGAAGTATGAGTATAAGCAGCAGCATTCAAAATTATTCCATCATATTTATTATCTGCAAGTTGTAAAAAATCAATAATTTCACCTTCGTGATTGGATTGTTTATAATCGATTGTAAAATTCTTAAATTCGCCTTTTAAATCGAGTAAAAAATCATCAAAAGTTTGATTTCCATAAATTTCCGGTTCTCTTTTTCCTAAAAGATTTAAATTTGGACCATTTATAATAAGTATTTTCATTGTAAATATTAATTTTTGAAATCATAATTTCTGCTAATTTATAATTTTAAATTTTTAATTTCTAATTTTTATTTTCCTATTTGTAAGAAAACGCTACAAGGTCTTACAGACGCTTGCAGGATTTTAACTAATTAGTAGTTTCTTGTTTTTAATAACTAATTTCTAATTTTTAATTTCTAATTTAGCTTTATGTATATCGAAAATGAAATAGAGAATTATAAAATATTTCTAGCAATTGAGAAATCATTATCAGAGAATTCAGTTAGTGCATATATTTCTGATTTAGAAAAACTTATTTTTTATTTTGAACAATCAAACAACAAAATTCCTTTACAAGAAATAAATATTAATCATTTAAAAGAATTTGTAGAATGGATAAATAGTTTTGGAATTTCTGCACGTTCGCAGGCCAGAATAATATCAGGAATTCGTTCTTTTTTTAAATTTTTAATCATAGAAGACAAAATTGATACAGACCCGAGTTTACTTCTTGAATTACCAACAATTGGCAGCAAACTTCCAATTTTTTTATCGGTAAATGAAGTTGACAAAATTGAAGCTGCAATAGATTTAAGCAAACCAGAAGGACACAGAAACAGAGCAATAATTGAAACGCTATATAGCTGTGGATTAAGAGTTTCGGAGTTAATAAACCTAAAAATTACAAATCTTTTTTTCGATCTTGAATTTATTAAAGTAATTGGAAAAGGAAAGAAAGAAAGATTAGTGCCAATTAGCGAAAAAGCTGTTAAAGAAATAAATATTTATATTGCCGAATACAGAAATAAACTAAATATTGATAAAGATTTTGAAAACTATCTGTTTTTAAACAGGCGCGGTAAAAAACTTACACGCGTAATGATATTTACAATTGTTAAAAAATTGGCAGAAATCGCAGAAATAAAAAAAAATATTAGTCCGCATACGTTCAGGCATTCTTTTGCAACGCATTTAGTTGACGGCGGAGCCGATTTAAGAGCCGTTCAAGAAATGCTTGGACATGAATCTATTATCACAACCGAAATTTACACACATTTATCGAAAGATTATTTAAAACAAACAATTCTCGAATTTCATCCGCGTTCAAGATTAAACATCGATAAGTAAAATCTAGAATTTATTGAATATACTCATTATCAAGACATTAGACACAATAAGATATTTTAAATTTTATTTTACAATTGCTTTGTAAACAGCATCATGAATTCTTTCGCGAATTTTATAATTAACAATGCGCCAGTTATTTGAATCGGTATAATTTCTGTTTGACAAAAAAACGTAAACAAGTTTAGTATCAGGATCAACCCAAACACAAGTTCCGGTGTATCCGCTGTGTCCAAAAGTATTTTTTGAAGCTAAATTTCCGATAATTGCCTTTCTGTTTGGCATATCAAAACCTAGAGCTCTTTGAGTATCGTCAAATCTTTTAGTAAATTTTTCTATGGTTTTTTGTTTAATATATTGCTGCTTGCCATAATTTCCTCCATTTAAAATCATCTGAAATAAAACACCTAAATCGTGAGCATTCGAGTATAATCCGGCATTTCCGGCAATTCCGCCCAACAATGAAGCAGAAGGATCATGAACATAGCCTTTTAATAAACCAAAACGCCAAGTATCATCATTTTCGGTAGGAATTATTCTATTTTTTGAAAAATATTTTAAAGGCGAATAGCTAATATTTTTTAATGATAATGGTTTAAAAAACTGTTTTTTCATGTATTTATCAATACTCATTCTGTTAACAGAATCTATTGCCATTTGTAATAAAATCATGTTAATATCGCTATATTGATAAACTTTTCTTGAATAAACCGGCAATTGTTTTGTATCTCGCCAAATAGTATCAAAAAATTCGTTTCTTAAAAATAAATTGTCAACTATTTGAATATCAGCAGTATCTTTAATTTTTTTATTCGAAAAATATTTAAAATATAAATCTGAAAGTCCGTTTTTAATAATTAGTTTAATGCTGTCTGGCAATAATTCGTTTTTATCAATTGTATTTGGAATATTTTTGGCAATCATCTTAACATATTCAATATAAGGCACTTCCAAATTTGAAATTTTAATTTTCAAATTTTTAAAATATTCTTTTCTATAATATATGTATCTAAAAATTGGCAAAGCAGGCACAATTCCTGATTTATGTTTCAGTAAATCAATTACTTGCACTTTAAAAATATTTATTTTAGGTGTTAAGCGTGTAATAACAATTTCTTTACTAATAAAGCTTGTGTCGCTTATATTTGTGGTATCTCTGTCTTTTAAAAATTTTTTCCAGTTTACAATTGAGTTATTAAAAAAAGTATCAATATTAATAACTGTATCGGGTTTTATTCTTGTATAATCAATGTTTTTATCTTTAAAAAATTTGGCCAGTTTATCGTTAAGTTTAATTTTGCCTTGGTCAATCATTTTCATTGCTGCAATTGTTGTTGCAGATATTTTTGTAACGGAAGCCAAATCATAAACATCGTCCCATTTTACATTATTTTGTTTACCATAAGTTTGAAATCCAAACGATTTGTTATAAATAACTTTTCCATCTTTGGCAACAAAAATTTGACATCCTGGAAAAGCGCCTGCTGATATTCCTTCATTTGCTATATTATCAATTTCGCTGAGTTTTTCAGAGTTAACTTCTGCTTCTTCAGGTATTGTGTACGAAAGCCTAATTTTTTCAGTTTTATTAAAATTTTCAATATTAAAATTTTTACTGATATTATATGGAAGTTTTCCTTCAATTTTAATTCCTCCAAAAATTGCTTGTAAAGCTAAATTAAAATCTGTTAATTCATTTCCTGATAACTGAATTATTGTTTGATTTTTATTAAAATATCTTAAATTTTGATAATTTGAAAAGTTTAGGAAAATTGTATTTTCAATAGGAAAGTTTGTAAAAACTTTTGTAATATTCTCATTATCAACAGTATCACTTAGTTTTTGATTTATTAAAACTATATTATAAACATCGTTTTTGTTTTCGATTTTTTTAAGTTTTGCAAAATTTAATTTGTAAAAATTATATGATGCGTAAAATTTAAAAATATTTAAAAACTCGTTTGCTTCTTTTCCAATATCAGAATAAACAACAAATTTAACATTTTCGGTTTTTTTTATTGGAATAATATTATGTGAATTAGATACTAAAGTTATTGATTTTTTTTTCAGCAAATAATTATTTAATTTATTGATATTAAGCAACTTAATTGTATCATTTTTATTTAAAATATTTAATTTGCTTTTATACCACAATTTTGCTTTTAATATTTTTCTTAATTTAGAATCAATTATTTTAATATCAATTTTATTTGTTTCAATTTGTTTTTTTAAATCATTAAGCAAATCATTTTTTCTTTCAATATCTATTTTTACGATATTAATCTCCGAATTAATTATTTCATTTAAATCAATATTTTTTTGCAACCTATCAATTTCTATAATAGTTAATCCATTATATTTATAAATATTTTTTAATATATCTTCAGAATATTTTATAAAAATTAATGGTAATTGTTTTCTAACAAAAGAATCTATTTTAAAAGCTGTTTTATTTATTTCATTGTCATTTGATTTTAGAAAATCAAAATATGGTTTTGAAATTTGAATACCGGCAATTTTATTTTTTTGTTCAAAAATTTCATTTATTAATTTATATCTTGAAAAAATAAATTCGGAATAATTAGTGCTCAAATAATTTAAGCTGTCTAATTTTAAAAAATCAAACTTAAAATATTGATTTTCTGCATATTGAGAAGCAATAAAATTTAAATATTCTTTTAAAAAAGTAGTGTCGTTTATAGAATTAAATGTTTCTGAAGAACAAAAATGTAAAGTAGAATCGTCATTAATTTCGAGTTCAGTTTTATTTTCAATTATAATTAAATCTAATTTTTCATCGATATTTAATTTTAAAATTACAGAATCAATAATTTTATCTGGAAAATTTAAAAATTCTACAGAGTAATTATTAATTTTAATTTCAGAATTAACAGATTTTGAAATATAAACTATAAATAAAGATAAAATCAGTAATAGAAAATATTTTACAAGAAAAATATATGTTTTATTTTTCACAATCTATGTTTATTATTTTTTTACTACTAAAGAAATATTTGATTGACACTGAAAGTATGCAATTTCAAATTATTCAAAATAAATATAAATGAATTAAAATCATAAAATAAAATTATGTGATAAAGACATTAAATTTATTGATGAAGATTACAAAATATAAATTGAATTTTTTGGCTTAATTGATTTTATTATATTTGTATTTTTAATAACAAAAATTCATTCAATGAAAAAAGTAATGTTTATAAGTTTAGGTATTTTAATGTCATTTATCTTTTCTTGCACACCAAGTGTTGAAGAAGCAATGAAGTATAATAATAAAATAACAACTGAACAAACTAAAATTAGTGAGAAAATAGAAATTTTAAATGATTCTTACGACAATTATATTGCTGAAGAAATGAAGTTAGCACACAAATCAGCTCTAGATCAAACACTTAAAGGAATAAATGAAATACAAAAACTAGAAGCCTTTGATAGTGATACAATGTTTAAAAATAGTGCTTTGCATTTATTCAATGTTTATAAGGAAGTTTTAGAAAATGAGCATAAAAGAATAATTGAATTGCTTATTCTTCCTGATGACAGGTATGGAAAACCTGAAATTAAAGAGTTTGAAATATTAAGAAACCAATCTATAGATAAAGTAGATAAAGAAGTTAATAAACTAATTAAAGTCCAAGAAGAGTTTTCAAAAAAATATAATTTCGTTATTGAGGACGAATATTAATCAAAGCTCTTATTTATAAAACACTGTGCATCAGCTGTTTATATTTATAAAAAATAGATTGTCGCAAAATAAATTTTCGACAATCTATTTTTTCATCTGCTCTTTCATTGTTTTGGTAATATCAAAAGAAATATTCAAAACTTTAAAAGGCTCACCTGATTTATCAAACATTGGCGAATAAGATTCTGAAATCCAAACATCTCTGTTGTTTATTTTTACATGCTGAATAGATTTTCTCGAATTTCCTTGTCTTAAATCATTCCAAAAATTTCTGAAAAGTTCCGATGATTCATCTTCATGAATAGTAAAAACACCTTGAAAAGTTCCAATCATTTCTTCTCTGGTTTTATTTAAAACTCTTAAAAAGTTTTTATTAATATCCAGTAAACGGCCTTGCATATCAAATTCAGCAACTAAGGCAACTTTATTTAAAGCATTTTTCATACTTTTAAATTCAGCAGCTTTTATTTCAAGTTCTTCTTGTGTAGCCTTCATTTCTTCCAGATTTTGTCGCATCTCTTCCTCCTGTCCTACTAATTCTTCAGATTTTAGATTTGATTCTTCAAGTAATCTGGCTGTCCTTTCGTTCATTTTCACATTTAAAATTGTAGAACCTATACTTTCGCCTATTCTTTCAACAAAATCTATCTGATATTTTTCAAATTCGCCAATTGAAGCCATTTCAACAACACCAAATACTTGTTGATTAAAAATAATTGGGACTAAAAGCAAACTTTTTGGCTTAGATTCTCCAAGTCCGGAAGAAAGATTTATGTAATCCTCAGGAAAATCAGTCATATAAATAGTTTCAGCCTCTTTAATACATCTACCTACAAGCCCAACACCCAATTTTATCTTTTTATCAATATATTTTCTTCTATCATATGCATAACTTGCTGATAATTCAACAATTACATCATCTTTATTATTATCATTAATAATAAATAAACCACCTTGATTTGCATTTAAGTATTTAACCAAATTACTGATAACATTATATGAAAATTCTGATAATTTATCAGTATTTTCTCTCATAATTTCAGCAAACTTGGCAGCTCCGTTTGTAGCCCAATTTAATTTTTGATCTTCAAATTTCCTTTTTTGTTCCTCTTGTGCTGCAATTTTCAAACTTTTTCTCATTTCCAAAAGTGCTTTTCCCAAAGCATCTTCTTCTGTCAACAATTTTGATTCATAATCCAAATTTCCTTTTCCGATTTGAAGTGCAAATTTTAAATTACTTTCAAGACCATCTATTAATTTGTTCAATGAGTTGTGAATATCTGATATTTCATCATTTCCTTTTACTTTAATTTTAATATTTGATGAAATATTACCTTTAGCCATTTCTTTTATTATATCTGATGTATAATTTAATGGTTTACTGATACTTTTAGATATATACCATATTACAATTATTAAAATCAAAAATCCTATAATTGCAACAATTATAGAATATAGTACATTAACATTTGCTTTTTTTGACATAACATCAATAGGTACAGCAATTCCAAATGACCAATATGACTTTGATTTTCCAATTTTTAATGGATACATTGAAACATAATAATCAACCCCTGTTGAGTCTTTTTTAATATATGAAAAATGATTTCCGTTATTTATTTTATCTAAAATTTTATTTTCAACATTTTCTAAAGCATCTACTTCTCCAATTTTTTGATTTATTAGTTTTGCGTTATGATTTGCAATATAAGTTCCACTATTTGAAACTAAAAATCCATAAGAATTTTTAAATGGTCTTACTTGATTTATCATATACTGAAAACGTTCAAGATTAACATCAAACTGTAACAAGCCAATATATTTTTTATCATCCATAATTGGAATAGATATACTTGAAACCAATGCTAAATCATCGTTCTTTCCTGATGAAGAAAATAAATAAGGTTCAGATAAATCTTCTCTCGGATTAATTTTCATATCGTAATACGGACTTCCAATTATATCACCGTCAGTTTCCAGAGTATCAATTCTTTTAATTATTCTACCTTCAGCTCTGTAGTATATATATCTAACTCGTCCAAAAGTTTTTTTATAGTTTTTATCAATTGAGCTAATCTCCCAATTTAGTGCTGCATTATAGAATTGCTGATTATTTATCAATACATTTTTCAACATATCAACAAACAAATTCTGCATTCCTGAAGAAAATATTTTTTCATAATCTTCATATGATTGGGTTAGTGTTCTTGCAATGCTCATATCTGAATTTAATTTAATCATAATGTCATTTGCAAATTTCTCAGAATATGCATCAGTAAGATTTTCTGATTCTTGCATCGCCATTTTATGATCATTATAACTCAAATATCCAAAGGCTATTAAATAAATCAACAACGATGTTGATAAAATATAAGCAAGCAACTTGGTTTGAATCTTTAATTTCATGTGTTATAATTTATATAATCAATTGATTATAAGCAATTTATTAATATAATATTATTTTAATAATCATTATAAGTCAAATGTAATTATAAAAGTAATATATTATGTACAATTATAAAAAAATATCGATTATTAATAAAACAAATATGATACCCAATCAATATAAAGCTAAACAATAAATAAAAAAAATATGCTATCTTTGATTAATCAATGTTTATTATCTCTCATTTATTTTTTAATTTAATAATCTTCTAATAAACAGTATTTTAATTTAAAATAAATTATGAAACGTTTCTACTTTATTCTTATAGCACTTTTTTTTTCTTTCCAATTAATTAGTCAGCAAAATCCACCAAATATTTTATGGAAGAACATTGAAACAGAGCATTTTAACATTATTTTTCCTAAAGAAATCACGCCAAGTGCACAAATAATTGCAAACACTTTAGAATGGGTTTCTAAATATGATACTTTAAGTTTAAAAGCTAATGTAAAACCACTTTCTGTTTTACTTTTTAATCAATCTAATACTTCAAATGCTTATGCTGCTTTAGTGCCGCGCCGAATGGCTTGGTATTTAACTCCGCCGCAAACTGTTGAAAATCTTGGAAGTACAGATTGGGCGCAAAATCTGGCAATTCATGAATACAGACACATAGTTCAGTATCAAAAAAACAAACAGCATTTCACAAAATTTATTACTTTTTTCTTTGGTGATGTTGGACAAAATATGATGAGATGGTCAATTCCTGACTGGTTTTTTGAAGGTGATGCAATTTGTGTAGAAACTGCATTATCTAATGGCGGAAGAGGAAGAATTCCTGCTTTTTCGATGTATATTAGAAACTATTTACTTGAAAATGAGCACTTTACTTATAACCAAGCATATTTGCGTTCGTTTAAAAGATATTATCCAAATCATTATTATTTGGGATATCCGCTTGCAGCTTATGCAAGAGTTGAATACGGCGCCGATATTTGGGATAAAGTTTTGGAAAGAACAAATAAATATTCTTTTTGGCCTTTTGCTTTTAACAGAAGTTTGAAAAAATATACTGGCCTGAATATCAATAAGTTCTATAATACTGCAATGTCTGATTTAAAAACGGAATGGACTTCTCAGGACGAAAACATAAAACCTACTGAATTTAAAACTATAAATAATACAAAAAAACGCAGTTGGACAAATTATTATAATCCGCAATATGATGAAAATGGAAATATTATTTGCCAAAAGGAAAGTTTAGATAAAATTTCGGCGTTTTATAAATTCGATAAAGATGGAAATCAAGAAAAATTAACTTCAACAGATGCTTCATATTTCAATTATTCAAACAATAAAATTGTTTGGACAAGAACAATTCCTGATTTAAGATGGGGCGAAAAAGAGTTTACAGATATTTTTATTTATGATTTAAATACAAAAAAAGAAAAAAGATTAACTTATAAAGCCAAATATATGTCTCCGGCTTTATCGCCTGATGGTTCTAAAATAGCGGTTGTTGAACATTTATCAAATCAGCAAACACATTTAGTAATTATTAATATTGTAGATTCAACAATTTTAAACAAAACGCAAGTAGGTGATAATGATTACATTAGAACTCCAACTTGGTCGAAAGATGGCAAAAGTATTGCTTTTACTCATGCGAAATTCAATGGTTCTGCTTTATCAGTTTTTGATTTAAAATCAGAAAAAATTAAACAAATTTTGCCATATTCTTTTGAAAATATAGGAAGACCTGTTTTTTATAAAAATTTTATTATTTATAATTCACCATTTTCGGGCATTGGAGATATTTACGCTGTAAATATTAACACAAAAGAAAAATTCAGAGTAGTTTCTAGCAAATATGGAGCTTATAATCCTGCTATTTCCAAAGATTTAAAAAAAATATCATATCAAAATTATAATAAATCGGGTTTTGATATTGTAGAAATTGATATTGATGAAAATAATTGGGAAAAAATTGACGCTATTGAAATAAAAGAGCAATCATACTCTTCAAAACTAGCAGAGCAAGAAACAAACGGTAGTATTTTTGATAAAAAAATTCCAAATGAAGAATATCAAGTAACTGATTATAAGAAATATAAAGACGCAATTAATATTCATAGTTGGGGAATTTATCCAAATACTCCTTATATTGATATTGGAATTATGTCGAAAAATTATTTAAATACCTTAGAAATTATTGCCGGATATTTATACAATTATAATGAAAAAACAAATGGCGGATATTTAGGCTTTGCATATTCGAAATATTATCCTGTATTTTCTGCAATTTCACAATATAATCAACGAATTGAAACTTATAGATATAATGGTCAATTCTATACTGATGAATGGAATGAATACAGAATAAATTCAGGTTTCAGCTTACCATTCAACTTTTCAAGAGGAATTTATACAACAACAATGTCTGTTGGCGGTGGCGCTGAGTATACTTACGTTAAAGGAAAAGAAATACGTACAATTTCAGAATCTTTTGATGGAAATTTTACTCCATTATTTGGAAATTTCTCATTTAATCATCTCCGACAAAAAGCTTGGCGCGATTTTAATCCAATGTTTGGTCAATCAATTAATGTTATCTATAAAAAAATTATGGATTACGATGATTACGAAGGTTACATTTTTTCATCAAAAGCCAGTTTATATTTTCCGGGAATTTTACCGCATAACAGCATTAAATTATCAGGAGCTTACGAAGAACAATTAACGTATAACTCTAATAATCAGGATATTTACTATTTTTCCAGTCAAACTGGTTTTCCGCGTGGATATGATGCTGTAACATTAGATAAGCTCTATAAATTTTCGGCCGATTATCAATTACCACTTTGGTATCCTGATTTAAGCGTTGGACCTTTAGCTTATGTAAAAAGGATTAAACTAGGCGCTTTTTACGATTATGCTGATGGATTTTTAGGAAATGCGTCAAAGAATTTTCAATCTTTTGGTGGAAATATAAATTTTGAATTTAATCTTTTTAGAATTAAGTATGATTTTGATATTGGTATTCAATACGCTTATAGACTGGAAGATAACAAATATCAGATTTCAATTTTATTAGTTGGATTACCTTTTTAAATTTAAACACTGCTTTCAATAAAATAAAAAACGAATAGTGAATGTAAAATTATCATTCACTATTCGTTTTTTTTGCTTTACATTCTTTCCGGAACATTTATTCCAAGCAAATACATAGATTCTTTAATTACTTTTCCTGATAATATAGAAATTTGTAATCTAAATAATTTCAAATTTTCATTTTCTTCTTTAAGAATAACAAAATCATGATAAAACTGATTAAATTCTTTAACAAGTTCATAAATATAATTAGCAACTAAAGCCGGATTTAAAATTTCAGCAGCTTCTTTAACAATATTAGGAAATGCATTTAAAGTTTTTATCAATTGTATTTCTTTTTCTGATATTTCTAAATTTTCAATTTTATCATTAGAAATAACAATTTTATTTTCTTCAGCTTTTCTTTTTAAAGATTGAATTCTAGCATAAGTATATTGAATAAAAGGTCCTGTATTCCCATTAAAATCAATAGATTCTTTAGGATTAAAAGTCATATTCTTTTTTGGATCAACTTTTAATAAAAAATATTTTAAAGCACCTAAAGCAATTGTATTAATAGTTTCGTTGATTTCTTCATCAGAATATCCTTCAAATTTGCCTAATTCAGCCGAAATTGTTTTTGCAGTATCAATCATTTCATCAATTAAATCATCGGCATCAACAACAGTTCCTTCTCGCGATTTCATTTTACCTTCAGGCAATTCAACCATTCCATATGATAAATGATGTATTGAATGCGCCCATTTATATGAAAGTTCCAGTAAAACAATTTTCAATACTTTAAAATGATAATCTTGCTCATTACCAACAACATATATGTGTTCGTCAAATTTAAAATCTTTATATCTGATGTAAGCAGTTCCAATATCCTGAGTCATATAAACAGAAGTTCCATCAGAACGCAACAACAATTTTTCATCAAGTCCTTTATCAGTTAAATTAGCCCAAACAGAGCCATCATCTTTTAAAATAAGCTTCTTTTTCTTTAATCCGTCAAGAATAATTGATTTTCCAAGCTTGTAAGTATCTGATTCATAGTATATTTTATCAAAATCAACACCAAGTTTATCGTATGTAATATCAAAACCTTCATAAACCCAATTGTTCATTTTTTTCCATAAATCAATTACTTTTTCATCGCCGGCTTCCCATTTTCTAAGCATTTCTCTTGCTTCAAGAATTAAAGGAGCATTTTTTTCTGCTTCTTCTTTCGTCTGACCTTTTTCAATCAGTTCATTTATTTCTTTTTTATATTCTCGGTCAAATTTCACATAATATTTTCCAACAAGTAAATCGCCTTTTATTCCTGCTAAATCAGGTGTTTGTCCGTTTCCCCATTTTTCCCAAGCAAGCATAGATTTACTGATATGAATTCCTCTATCGTTAACAATATTGGTTTTTATAACTTTTTTTCCGTTAGCTTCTAAAATTCGAGAAATTGAAAATCCGATTAAATTATTACGAATATGCCCAAGATGAAGAGGTTTATTAGTATTCGGCGAAGAATATTCTACTAAAACAGTTTTTGAATCTTTTTCCACTTTAGTTATTCCAAATCTTTCTTCACATAAAGCTTCATAAAAATTATTTACCCAATAAGTTTCGTTAAGTTCTAGATTTAAAAATCCTTTAATTACATTAAAACCCTGAATATCAATAATTTTATCAACTAAATAATTTCCAATTTCATCGGCAGTTTGTTCTGCTGATTTTTTTGAATATTTTAAAAGAGGAAAAGTAACTAAAGTAAAATCGCCTTTAAAATCCTTTCTAGTAGATTGTATTTGAATTTTATCTAATTCAGGTTTTATATTATATAAATTTATAATAGCTTCAATAGCTTTTTCTTTTAAAAATAATGCGTATTTCATATTAATATTATTTTCGGTTTTGGTTTTTGCCTTTTACGATTTCAAAATTGAAACAAAGATAAAAAAAAAGCACCAATTAAGTTAATAAAAAAAGTGCTGCCGAAATCGACAACACTTCCTTTCCTTAACCTAAAACTAACTAATCAATTAACTTAGCAATGCTAATTTAATCGGCTGCAAAAGTATAATTAGATTTAGAATTACAAAACCTTTATAATATATTATAAAACATTAAAATTTATTTTAATAATTAAAGTTTTTTATTAATACTCAATAATTATTGATTTTTTTATTTTAATATTATTGTCTAATATAATATTTAATATATAAGATCCATTTGCTATTCCTTTCATATCAACATTGTTTGTACCTTTATTAATTAAATCCATACTTTTAATTAATTTTCCACTAATCGAAGTAATTTCATAATGAATAAGATTAAACTTGCTATCAACTTCAATGTAAAATATACCATTATTTGGATTTGGATAAATTTTACATAATGATGATTTTTCATTTTCCGGAATTTCAATTACCGTTGCTGAACTAACATTAATCTTAAAATTAGAAGAAACAGCAGCTTTTAACAAATCTTCTGCAATTATCATAATTTCAATAGTTTGTTCAACATCCGGAACGCCTTTAAAACTAATACTTTTTGCATCAAAACTTAACCACTTAGGTAAAGAATTACCATTAGATAAAACAGCTTTAAAACTTAATTTATCATTTAAATCAGCATCAAAAAAAGTGTTCTCTGCAATAGAATACTCAAAATCGCCACCTAATTCTATTTCCTGATTAGGAATTTCGGACATTACTTCAGGAGCATTATTCTTTGATATATTTAATTGGTATCTATCTATCTTTGAGTCGTCGTTATAATCAATTTTTATCTGATTTATTTCATTTAAATTGTATGATATTTTATCAAAAATATCTTCAATAAAAACATGAAATCCATCAAAATTTAATTCTTCAATATTCAAAATAAATTTGCCTTCGCTTCTAAATTTAAATCCAATAGGAATTATTAACTTGTTCTCAGATAGAGGTAAGCAATTAATAGAATATGAAGAATTCTTTTCTGCATTTAAAGAAAATATCTGAGGAATTTCATCATCCCATGAAAATCGTTTATATGCATCTAACTGATTATCAAACAATAAACTAGCATTATCAGTTAATTTAATGATTAATTCATCTTTAAAATCCTTATCTAAGACAGACAATTTTAATACATTATAAGTTAAATTTTTATCTGAATTTTTAAAATATGAATTATCAGAATTTTCTCTTGCTAAAAGTGTAATACTTAAATTTCCACCAGTATTAGTACTTGCTTTAACAAAAAATCCCTGCATTGAAGGTATGTATCTGCTTCCACCATTAACACTACCTACATTTTCTATATAATATGCATAATTATGAGTTAAATCATTGTAATAATAAATTGTTGCATCAACATTAGTTTTTATTATTGCATCCCAATCTAGTTTTGTAGGATAAGGATTTCCCACTAAATTCCATCCATCGAAGTTGGAGTAAGGTTCAACATTAGCTGCATCACCAGAATGCTCTGTGTATAAAACACTTACATCATAATTAGAGCTTGAATAATTTAGTTCTCCTTCGAAATTCTTGGTTATTTCAGTACTGTTAAAAATGTAACCGGTTGTTGGAACTAAATTTCCTGTTGGCTGCAACCAACCAGAATTTCCGTATAGATTTGCGTCTGACCACCAATCATCAGTTGTTTCATCATATTTATAAAAATCAGAACTAAATAAACTAACAGGCGCATTTGTAATTGGTGAAGATAAATAATGCCACTGCGTACTTGAAACAGGCGCATCTAAAAATCGTTTTACAGTTGCATTAATTCCTGAATTATTATGAATTATAGAACCATCGCCGATTTCTGTTGAATTTATTATTAATCCGCTTATTCCTGAATTATTTGTTAAAATACCATTAACTTTTAGATTTCCGACAATGTCTATTGTGATAGAAGCTCCAGAATTTATTATTAAATTATTACAAACAGCTTCTGAATTTATAACAGGTAATTGAGCAACAACAGGTATTACAACATCAGTATTTTCAATAGGAACATTACCATCATCCCAATTGCCTGAAACAAACCAATTCGAAGATATTGCGCCAGTCCATAATCCTTCTGTTCCACTATTAAAACCTGATTTAGATGCTTGTTGGGTATTTCCATAACAACCAATATTAATCACATCACCATTTATTAGTGGCTCGTTAAAGTAATCATCTGCATTACCTGCATCAATTGCAGGTGAATCAGAAGCATCAGTATTCCAAACACCACCAATTGCAGAAATAGGCGGCCATTGTCCTCCTTGAAATGAGCCAAAAGTTGATTGAAGGTGAAAATCTGTTCCGGAAATAACAAAAAGAGGATTTGCTTCTGAATCATCTAATCCTTCATTAGGCCAATCAATAAAATCGATATAATATGTACCCAAATAATTTACAAGATTTGTATTTCCGGCATCTTTGTAATAAGTATTATAATTAGATAAAATTGAAGTTCCAAATTCTGTTTTCATTGCTAAATAATCAGTTCCTGTTTTAGCAACTAAAATATTATTTTCAAGAATTATCGAATTTCCAGATTCTACATATAATGCAGAACCTTCTGTACCACTAGCTCCAGCTTCATCACCTCGAATTTCAATATCATCCAACTGCCACCATTCATTATTATCCAAATCTCCTGTAAATCTAAATTCAATTGTTGAATATGAGCCAATAATTGGCGAACTTGAAAATTTAGTATAAGTATTCAAATCATCATAAACACTAAAAAATTCAGTCCATGCTCCTCCATCTAATCTGAACTCACCTTTAATAAAATCATCAGCTTCTAGATTAACAGAAGGATTATCATCCTCAACCCAACATGATATAACAATATTATCAAACCCACTAATATTAATCGTATTAGAATATGTAAAAATATCAGGAATATTTTGAGTTCTTTCACACATAGCAGAATAAGTACCTGAATTTGCATATGCAGCATCATTATAAAAACTCCAATGACCTCCTGTTGTAGTCCAATTGTTTCTATCAGTTTCAAAATCCTGATAATATAACTGAATATTAGTTTCTAAAATTAAATTATGCCCATTATCTGAAATAGTATTATTTTTTACTGTAAGATTATCTGAACCAGTTATTTGTATTCCGTAATTATAATTATTATAAAGTAAATTGTTAGTTAAAGATGTATTGTTCGCAGAATTTAATTTAATTCCAGACCCAGTTATTGAGCCGTAACATTTGTTAAAAGATATTTGATTATAATCTCCTTCCGAATAAATATTATCTTCAGTAGCTCCAAAAACAGTAAATCCTTCAAATTTAACATAATCTAAATTTCCAATATTAACGCCATTCGCATTAGTGCTAGCATTAATAACTGGTGTTTCATCAGTATGAGCTTTAATAACAAGCATATTTGCAACCGTTGGACTTAAATTTAAATTAGGTGTAACAGTTTCGGTGTAAGTTCCTGAATATACATCAATTGTTTTTTCTGCGTCAAAGGAATTTGTTCCCCACCATGCAAATAAGCCTTCCAAAGCACTTGTTATTGTTAAATGAGAATCTGTTCCATTTCCAACAGGTATAGTATTTCTAGTATTTACAGTACAAGTAAAATTATCATTACCTCCAGAATTTGTAATAACTAAATTATTATCAGAATAATTTCCAGCAGGAAAATCTACAGTTAATGTTGAGCCATCATTTGAGAAAATGGATCCTGATATTCCACCTAATTCAACAGAAGAAACGCCATTAAAATTTGAACCTTTAATTGTTAGTTGTTTTCCTAAATCAGCAAAAAAATTATCTGGAATTATAGCAGAAATTAGAGGCGGATAAGTTAAAGTTGTACTATATCCTGTAATTCCTGCAGTCAAATAGCAATTATCAATACTGTTATATTCATAAATTGCAAAATGATATTCAGTTCCTTGATTCAAGCCTGTAACTCTGACAAAAGTTCCTGTGCCATTATAAACAACAAAATTACCAGCTCCAATTTCATCACCTAATCCAAATAAAGTGTTAGCACTATATGATATACTATACAAAGGTTCACTATTTACAGCAGCACCTTCATGTGCTAAAATAATTAAATTATCACCAGTTCCTCTTGACCAAGAGATATCAATATAATCATAATCTGGTGTAGCATTAAAATTACTAGCCTGAGTTGATGGTTGAGTACATGCAATAGTAGCATCGAGAGTAAAGTCATCAATAGACATATCGCCTGAATAATCTGATGCTGTTGGTTCAGCTCTCAATCTAACAATAACATCATCATATCCATCAGCAACAGAAATGTCAGCAGTTGCTTCACGCCATTCATCAGCTTGATTTCCACTTAAACTTGTAGCACTAACACCATTAAAAGAAACAGTAATATTATTATGCCAAACGCCTCCATAATGCAAATCAACATTTAAAATACCCATATTTGTTCCAAGCATATGGTACCAAAATGAAATATTGGCACCTAAGTAATTTGTTAAATCAAAAGTTGGTGTTAAAACATCAGCTCTTTTCGAATAAACAGAGGATGTTTCTGTATATAAATATTTTCCAGAACCTGATGTATGATCACCGTATGTATCCGGCCCAGTTCCTGAAGAACCAGTTGCGCCAGAATTTACGCTCCAATCAACACCGCTTTCGTCACCATTTATCCAACATTCTGATAATGATACACTCTCTCCACCATAACCACTATAATTACCACCATTTGTAAAATCATCAAAATTTTGAGTATATGGAAGAGTATTATTCCATACTTCAAATGTTTTCTGGTTTATATCGTTAATACTAACATCATCAGTTGCACCATTGGTATTTGAAACAGTAACAACAATATCATGAGTTCCATATGATAAGCTTTCAATAGGAAATATAATATTTGTAGATTCACCTTGAGCAAGATTTCCTGACCATGCTTGATTAACACTAGCGCCTCCATCAAGCGAATAACTTATATCAGCTGTTGTTAATGAAGTAGTTCCAATATTTGCAAGAGTAAAAGTAGGTGTGAAATCTCCAAGTCCACAGTACTCTGAACTTGGTTCAATAACAGCAGAAATTGCTGCATCAAGAGCTGGCGGATTGTAAATATCTGATTCCCATACACCTCGTCCATAAGTTGCTGCTCTTAATCTTGAGTTTGCAGGATTAGAATCATAATAAATCTCTAAATCTGAAACCTCCACATTTGGAAGTCCTTCTCCAAATAGTTGCCAAGGAGCATTTCCAAGCTTAACATAAACACCCACATCAGTACCAACATATAATTCATTTTGTATTGTATTTTGTCTGTTTTGAACGATAGTATTACAAGGCAACTCAGGTAATCCCTCAGAAATATCTGTCCAGGTAGCGCCATTATCAGTTGTCATATAGACATTATTATCATCATATCCGCCTAATGCCACCCAAGCTGTAGTTGTAGGATTAAGATAATCGATTGCAATATCTTTTACCATATTAGATGGTAAATTATTTTTTACACTAACAAAAGAAGTTCCACTAGTATTTGAACGCCATAAATTTGTATTATCTGCAGTATAAATAACTAAGTTTGTTCCATCGTTATGGACATCAAGTGCTAATAAGTATGAAGTTGAGTTTAATGAAGTAGACATATCAGACCAAGAACCATTGTATCTTTCAACAGCATCAGTTCCAATATATATAACACCAGGCAGATAAGGATCACCTTCTAAAGGTCCTGCCCAGTCAGCTCCTCCACCATTTCTGATACTTCCTCTTGAAGTCCAGCCATTTGTTGTTCTATCAACCTGTAGTTCAACATAAGTTCCGTATTGAACTTCATCAGTTGTAACATCTATATCACAATGCATTCCGTCTCCACCTTTTACATCTGACCAAAGAGCTGTTCCGCTTGCTAATAATTTTGTTCCATTATCCTGAAAACCTGCAACTGTTTCATCTGCACTTAATTGTGATACTCCAATTCCATATATTTGACCATTTGCAAGGCCTCTGGTAATATCAGTCCATGTAGAATTATTAAGCAAAGTAATATTATCTGTATAATGAACACCTCCATCATTAACATCGTATAATCTGTTTGTAACAGGATGAAAATAAGCATTATGATGATCAGCATGGATTACAGCTGAACCATTTCTGTTATATGTAGAACTAGATGTCCAGCATGTAACACCAGTAAAAGATGTTCCTCCATTTGTTGAAAAATGAGAATTTACACCACCTATATATACATAATCTCTATTTGTGTTTGAAACTGCAATTGCAATATCGTAAAAACCTTGACCTCCATCATCAGCGCCATCAGTTCGCCATCCAAATAAATTAGGATCACTAGTATCATACATAATAGTCCAAGTATCACCAGAGTTTGTTGAACGTTCAATGTTTCCGCTATCATTTGCATTTTCGCTTGTAATAATATAAACATAATTAGGATCAGCATCTGTAACAGCTATTTCACATCTAAAATGTCCGGTAATTGTTCGTACTAAGGTCCATGTATTACCAGCGTCGATAGTTTTATAAACTTTTGGGTTCCAACCATTTGTTGAAGCATAATATATTGTTGTGCTACCAGGTTTTCTTTCCATATCAGTAAAACTTCCGCTTTGCTTCAATGTCCATGTATTTCCTCCATCCGTACTTCTGTACAATCCTGTGGAAGCTCCTACTAACATAATATCCGGGTTGGTAGGATTAATTTTCAGTCCTCCAATTGTCATTCCTTCACCAGGTCCTGCAGAAAAACCTGTTTCTTGCCAAGTAGCACCATCATCTGTTGATTTTAATAATCCAACACTTGGATTATCCATTGCATCTCTATCTCCAGTTGCTATAAATATTGTTCTATTTGTTGTTCCATTATATCCAGGATGTAACTCAATAACACTAACTCCAAGTACAGGGTTATTATCAGTTAAACAAGTCCATCCACCACCATTATCATCAGTACGCCAAACTCCTCCTCCAGGTGCACCTACCCAAAATCTGCTATTACTATTAGGATCAAAAGTTAAGCAATTTATACGTCCTGTACCAAAATCTGGCGAATTAACATTACTTGGTCCTAAAGCTAGCCAGTTTCCAAGTGTTGATTTCACCTGACTCTTTTTAGGCTTTAATGTTTCTAATTTTTTTAACGCATCGATTTTTGAATATATAGGAAAATCGCCGGTAACATTGTCTACTCTTGATTTCCAATACCATTCCCAGCGTTTGAATTGTTTCCAACCTGCAGCTTTATGTTTATCGCCTTTACTGTCAATATAATATCCGCCTTTAACATTATATGGCTTCCAATAATCTTCAAAGGCTTTCTGTATATCAAAAAAGTTGCTTTTTGAACTCTTTTTAACAGATAAATCATAAAGCCATGGCTGTGAATTAACTTTCTGATTAGGAAAAAATAATATTATTATTGAAATAAAAATAAAGAATAAAAAAAATTGCTTCATATAATTATGTTTTGTAGAGTAATTTAATAATAAACAAAAATTATTATTAAGTGTGGTTATGGTGTAGCTATATTGAGTTCAAGTGTTGGGCAAAAATATTAAAAATAATTAATAAAAAAAAAATATTATAAAAAATAAAAAAGAATTTATTAATTGGCACTTAAATTGCGAATTACAAGACAAAAAAAGATTAATAAAAATGCCGATAAATAATAAAAATAAAGAACCTAATACATCTTTAGTTATAAAAGTAATTTTTAATATTATTTTAATGGTTTTTTTGGGTTTTGGATTATTAATTTTAATTAGTCCACAATCAAAAGCACTACCAATATTCCTGATTACACTTGCTATTTCTGCATTTATAATCGTATTAATTGCATTATATATAAATTATGCAGCAAATATGTATAATCAAATAAAAAAATAAACTTTTTTAATAATAACATATAATAAATTAACGCTATCAATTAAAATAATTATAAAATGGAACCAAAAGATTTAATATATTTAGAAGGAAAAGAAGCTGTTTTATATAAAATTTTAATTTCAATAATTTTTTTATTTACAATAATTCCGTTTTTTATACTTTTTGCATTTAAATTTTCACATTTTATAATTTCAGAAATAATAAATAAGGTTAATATTAATGCTTCTGAGTTAAGTATTGCTTCAGTTTTTAAATCAATTTAAAAAATTTCGATTAATTAAGGTATAATAAAAAAGAGGCAGCTTCGAAAACTGCCTCTTTTTTATGTTTATAAAATTATTCTATTCAACTTTAACTCTAACTCCTTCGCTATGAGAAGTAAATTCTGGTGCATACATACATTGGATTGTTGTAATTCCATTAGAAAAGTCGCCTTTATGAGTAACTCTTAACGGATATTCAAAAACATAAGTTCCTTTTGGAAGATACGCCATAAAAAAGTTTGTTGCCGCATCTTTTGTTGATTCGTAATATCCTAAACCACCTTGATATTTATATGTAGAAAAAACATTAATTGGCTCAAAACCGGATGCTCTCATGTCTTTCATGTGAACATATTCCATATCTCTGTCAACTCTAAGTTCAATTCTAACAATAACTTTATCGCCAAGAATAAAGTTTGTTTTTTTAGAAATCGGTTCTATAATTTTTCCTCTTTCAGTAATTCTTTCTACAAATAATTTTTTATCAAGTTTAAGAGGAGTTTCATGAATTGTAATTTTATCTAAATCTTCAAAATATTGCCAATATAAACTTCCCCAAGCAACTCCTTCATCTTCTTTTTTAACTTTAACTTTTCCCATTTCAGGTTTTATATCTGAACCACTCCATGAAGTTTTAAAATATCCGGTTCCGGCTTCAATTTGAACGCCATCCATTTTATCAGGTTCAATTTTTAAATCGCCAAGTTGGATATTAACCATTTTATCGCTATCGAGCAATTTTACTCCTTTTAAAAGTAAAGCGTAAACAGCTTCGGTAGTTGCTTTTGTAGTTTTCCAATCCTGAGTTTGCTTTTGTTTTAGGAGCCAAACTTTTAAAGCTTCTACATCTACTTGATTTTGAGCTACTTCGTCAAAAACTTCTATCATTAAAGCTTGAGTTTCGATTGGTGCTGTATACCAATAATATCCGGCAACATTATTTTTCCAATACATTCCAAGTTCTTCATTATCAAGAGAATATTCTTTTAGTGATTTAACAATATCTCCTGCAACTTTTGAAGAATTATATCTATTTAAAAATAAAGCAATTAGGCCTTTTGAATATAAATCCTGAGATGTCCAATATTTTTCTGATTGATTTTTGTAATAATCAAATGCATTTTGAGATTTTTCAGGTACAGGAATATCTTTAAAATAGCTTCTGCCATATAAATAATGAATTGCAATATTACTTAAATGATTTTTTTCCAATTCATCTTTTTTATAGTTCTTTTTTAGCCAATCATAATCTTCTTTTAGTCTGATATCCAAATAATTAACAGCATCAGTAATCATTTTCCAAATTTTTTCATCTTTTCTGATATTTTCAATACCTAAATGATCTAAATGCCCAAAACCTTCGACAATATATTGTGTTATATATCTGCTCTCAGGCATTCCATCAAACCAAGGCCAAGCACCGTTAGACTTTTGTGCTTTTTCTAATTTCGTTTTAGCTCGGTTTAATTGGTCTGCCATAGTATTTAAATCGAAGAGTAAACCAATACGTTTTTTTCTAACTTGTTCATCTACAGCATCTAACACCCAAGGAGTTTCTTCTAAAAGTACAGATTTAAGTTCTTGATTTTTTTCAAGATTTGAAAGAAATGCTTTTGAATCAGGCGTGTCTTTCCAACTATCAAAAACTCGTTTTATTTTAGGAGATGAATTAACAACATGAGAAGCAATACTGTTTGCATAAAATCTAGAAAAAGTTTGTTCGGAACATTCGTAAGGATATTCCATAATGTAAGGCAATGCTTGCAATGCGTACCAAGCAGGATTTGAAGTAAATTCGAGTGTTAATTTAAAGTTTTTTAAACTTTCTGATTTTTTAGATTTTACTAATTTGGTTAATTCAAACTCTTTTGTTTGTTTTCCGCGAATTGGCAATGGCAAGCTTTCTGTAACAAGCATTCTGTTTGATAATACAGGAATTGCTTTTTGTTCGCCATCAGAAAATTTATCAGCTTTAGCTACAATTTTATAAGTAACAGCGCCAATATTTTCAGGAATATTAAGTTCCCACTCAATCAAAATATTTCTTTTTCCATCAACATCAAAACTTTTTTCAGCACTTTCTTTTTTAGAAAAAATACCTTCAATTGGTTCCATTGTAATTGCGTCGAATAATTCTAACCGAACAACGCCATTCATTTTTTCATCAGTTAAATTACTTAATTTTGCAGGAAAAATAATTTTATCGCTTTGGCGGAAAAAACGTGGTTCGTTTGGAAGAATCATCAAATCTTTTTGTGTAACAAGCTGATTATTAACAAATCCATACTTTAAATCTTTAGTATGCGCAAAACCCATCATTTTCCATTTTGTTAAAGATTCTGGAATTGTAAATTTCACAATTAGTTCGCCTTCGCTATTTGTTTGTAATTCAGGATAAAAGAAAGCAGTTTCGTTAAAATTTGTACGTATATGTACGTTTTCAAAATTTTCGCCTGTTTGTAACTCTTTATCATTATCTTCAATTGCCTCAACAGTAGGCTCGCCAGGCAAACTATCGTCAAATTCATCGCCATTGGCTTTCATATCAGAAACAGGTAATGCAGTTCTTTTATTTCCATTCTTTTTTGATTCTTTTCTAGTTACTTTCTCTAGCATTGGCGCTTCTTCTTCAGTTTCAACACCACCAAAACTAAAATATCTATCGTTGTAATAGTAATATGAAAAACCAAACCAATTAAATTGGTCGAAAGCTCTGTATGGAAAATAAAAATTTTTATTAAAATTAATACTGTAAAGCTGCGATGCAAGAGTATTAAAAGCATCAGAATTCCAAGCCAATGAAGAATAATAGCTTCTGTAAATATTAAAATCCCAATAATTTGCTTTAAACATATCTAAAGACGCGTCGTAAAGCGTTGTTAAAAATTCGGCAGCAACTTTTTCGCCATTTTTACCCGAAATTTTCATTTTCCATTCTTCATTTTGTCCCGGATACAGCTTATCTCTGAATGTTTCGAAAACTATATCTAGCCTTTTATTAGAATATGGAACTATAATTGTTTCTGTGTGTTTATAATATCTGTTATTTAAAATATAATTAAAATGAACTGCAAAATTTCCACGATATTCTTCTTTTACAGGAATTTCAATAACATGCTGATTATCATTTAATTGTAACCATTTTTTTTCAATAATTTTATTTTTATGCTCAATTTCGTACAATACTTTTATGTTTTTTTCTGCACTTCCAATTAAAAATTCAGCATTTTCTCCTGGTTCGGCATTTGTTTTTAATGGAATAAAATAGTCTATTATTTTATCGGCAGTTTGCTTATCTTTTTCAGAAAAAACAACAAAATAATTTTTCCAGCTTACCGAATTTCCAAAAGCGTCAACAGATTTAGTTTCAGCATAATATAAACCACTTTCCCATTTATTTATTTTCGAAAATTCTATTTCTTTTGATTTTTCGGTATCAAATTTTGAATTAAAAACTAATTTTTCAATTTTTCGTTTTTGGATATTATTTTCATCATCAAAAACATTTCCGGCAAATAATTTTTCCCATTCTTGATTTGAGTATAAATATTGATCAGGTTTTTCCCACATTCTTTCTCTTAAAGCTGAATTTAGTTTTTGAAGTTTATAAACATTAATTTCTCCTTTTGCTGTAATAAATTCGCCGTTTACATTTGAAGTGTTAATCTTAAACTTATCAATAATATCATCTTTATTAACATCATTAGGAATATCCAAACTTAGTTTTAAAGATGTATATCCGACAAGCATATTTTTACTTACAGAATGGGTTTCGCCATTCAAATCGGTAACATCAATATCAATTTTATAATTAAAAAGCACATGTTCGCTTTTATTTATAGATAAATCTGGTAAAGCCACAAAATCAATTTCATATTCGCCTTTTTCATCAGTAATTAACTCACCATCAGCAATTTGTATTTCTATTGAAGGAATTGAATAATACCACCAACCATGCCAGATTGGTGTTCTTGAAATTCGATATTTTACTTTTGCGTCGCTAATCATTGAGCCTGCAAAAGCTTTAGCTTTTCCTTTTATACTTACAGTATCGTTTAAAAGATAATTCCCTTCAAAAGGCAAAATTTCGACTTCAAATTTAGGTCTTTTATATTCTTCAACCGAAACATATTTATATCCATATCCACTACAATAAATCTGCATTTGACCGTTTAACAAGCCTTGCGGAATTGAAAAAGTGCCGTTGAAAGAGCCAAATTCGTTTGTTGTGTAGTTTTGGTCAGCAATTTTTTTATAGTTAACATCATATAAAATGACATTAACTTTCTGATTAGCAACTATTTCATTATTTTCGCCATCGGTATTAATCATTATACCTTTAAAATAAATTGTTTGTCCGGGACGATAAATAGCTCTATCGGTATATAAAAATACTTTTTTGCTTTTTTGAGGATTATATTCAGAAAAATAAAGATAAGCTGAACTCTCTGAATCATAATAATCTGCTCCGTTAATAAACTCAAAACTTAAATATTTAGAATCCTGACCTTTTACAGCATCAACAATAAAATATCCTTGCTCGTTTGTAGTGTAGGTTCCGTTAAGAATTTTCCTGTATTTTCGTAAAGTATAATTATATTTTTGATAATACGCTTTTACAGTTACATTATTTAATGGTGTTCCTTTTGTTCTGTCCATCACATGAAACTCGAAAGAACCATTTTGTAGTTTTCTTTTAAAATAAGCGATATTACTTATATTAATTTCGGAATAAGTTGTAATATTTTTATCGTATTCAAATTTTTCATTATTTGCAATAAAAATAATGTATGTTCCGAAATCTAGTTTATCAAAAACAAATTCTGTTTTATGTGCATTAAAGTCATTAGATTCAGGTAAAATTTCAGTATAAGATTTAATAGCTTTTACTGATGATTTTATTTTATCGTAAAGTTCTTTTCCGTAATATTTATCTTTTAATTTTGATAATAATTCTCTATCAATTTTACCTACTTTTATAAATACTGTGTCAATATTTCGATATGAAATTAAAGAAGAAAAATTTTGTCCGACCGACAAAACTTTTTCTGTTTTAAAAGATAAATTTGCATTTAAAATATTGTATTTCAGATTCATACACATTGAAGCGCCATAAGATTTTGGAAATTTATCGATAGCATTTTCACATAAATTATATGCAATTTGTTTAAAATTTTTAAATATTTTTGTATTTTCAATTTCAGGATTATATTTTATTGAATTTTTATTGTAGTAATCTGCAATGTAATAGCTAATTTCCGCAAATTCTTCTTTATCAGCGTATTTAAATTGAAGCTTTCTAAGATAATTTAAGTATAATGTATCTTTATTTGCATTTACAGAAAACCTGTTAACAAACTCTATTCTGCTTAAATCTGAATTTATAAGAGCAGGTAAATTTTTATCGTTTAATCTAAAATTTAGAATTTCTTTATAAATTAAAATCGCATAAAAATGCAATGAAAGTGTATCTTTTGTGTTTATTTTAATTTTAGAAAAAGATTCAGCATCGGAAAAGTAAAAATCTTCTTTAAGTTGAAAATAATCGGCTGGTTTAGAAAGACTTAATTCAGAAGTTTTAAAAAAATCTAAAGCACGCCAAGCTAAAAACTCGTATAAACTTGGCCTTAATTCTCTAGAATTACTTCCAAATTGTATTATTTCATCATAAGAATTTGTTAATGTATTTTGAAGTTTTTCTTTTTCAGATAATGAAATCAGATAATGTTTAATCACTTTATCAATTAATTGATCTAAAGTCCAAGTTTTTATATCATCAGAATTATAATCAATAGTATTGGTTCTTTCATAAAAATTATAGCGATTATTTGTATAATACATCCAATACATTTCTGCAAGCATAGAATTCAAAACTGCATTATTTGGAAAATCGCTATTAGAAATTTCAACTTTTGTATCTTGAATTAAGTTTTCGAAAGAATTTTCCTTTGTAGCATTAATATATTTCATTCTATAAATAAATGCCTTTATAATTTGATCATGATTATTATCTTTTTTGGCAATTTTATAGATATCTTCAACTAATTTCAATGCTGATTCCGGTAATGCTAATTTATCTAGCGAATCAACTTTTGCCCACTCTGTTTTATTTTTTTTCACGTCATTAAGTATCTGAGAATTAGCATTATATGTAAAATATCCATTAAATAAATGCAAATAAATAAGGCTTAAAATAAATAAGGCTTTTTTCATATTTATGGTTTTTTAATTAAAATTCTGATTTATTATCTAAAATTAATACATTTTTATTTCTTATCAATTATTTTTATACATTTAATAAGATACAAAAATTTGAAAAATCCATAAAATGATTTAATTTTTAATAAAAAAAAAGTCTGTAAAAAAAACATTTACAGACTTTTAAAAAATTGAATAATCCTTTTATTAAAAAATGTAAATCCCCTTAAAGTTATAACTATAAATTTTCTAATATATTTAAATGTAGCTTTTTTGCACTTATTAATGTATTGAAAAATATTAATTTTTAAGTACGAAAAATATTTATATTTGTTTTGCAATAAACAATGCAATTAATGAAATAAAGAGCTTTTTACTTGAAATATGTAAATGAAATCATATCAGGAAATAACAAAAGAATTAGCTAAAAAAGATTTAATTTTAGCAAAAGCTATTGAAACGGTAGAAAAAGAAATTAAGCCGTCACCAGACATTGATGTCTATTATTCACTTTTAAACTCAATTGTATCGCAACAATTATCGGTAAAAGTTGCGCAAATTATATGGCGACGATTAACCTTGCTATTTCATGATCAATACCCAAATGCCAAACAAATTTTATTAACAGAAGATGAAGATTTACGCGCTATTGGCTTGTCGCGACAAAAAATAAAATACATCAATAATGTTGCTCAATTTTCATTAGATAATGATATTTCATTCGAATATTTAAATAAGAAAACAGATGATGAAATTATCAGTTACTTAAGCCAAATTGTTGGAATTGGCAAATGGACTGTGCAGATGATATTAATGTTTCCGATGGACAGACTAAATATTTTTCCTGTTGATGATTTAGGCATTCAAACAAAAATGAAAGCTTGGTATAATATTGATTTAGAAAAAAAAGAATTAAGAAATAAGCTTGTAGAAATAGCCGAAAAATGGCATCCGTATAAAACATTAGCAAGCAAATATATCTGGGAATCAGTAATTTAGCTTTTTAAAAATTAAAATTGATCTATATTTATTTTGTCAATTGATGATAAAATTTAAGAAAAATGATTTATATCGTATGCTGAATAATTCTTTATAAGTGAAATAAGCTTAATAAATAAGTTTCAATTGCAACTGAATAATACTTTCAATATATTTGCAGATTAAAATATTTAATATGAAAGATAAAGAAAAAAGGCTGATTTTAGTAACAAATGATGACGGAATTGATGCTAAAGGGATAAAAGAATTAATAAAAATTGCAGAAAAATTTGGAAGAGTTGTAGTTGTTGCACCTGAAAAAGGGCAATCCGGAATGTCGCACTCTGTAAGTTTAAATGAACCTATTTATTTAAAAAAAATTACTTCAAATAATAATACTTTACAATACAGTTGCAGTGGAACTCCTGTTGATAGCGTAAAAATTGCATTACATCATGTTTTAGATGAAAAACCAGATTTGATTATTTCAGGAATTAATCATGGTTCGAATGCTTCTGTTAGCGCAATTTATTCAGGAACAATAGGCGCTGCAAGAGAAGGAAGCTTAAACGATATTCCTTCTGTTGGTTTTTCATTATTAGACCATTCGCCTGAAGCCGATTTTACTGCTTCGATTATATTTGCTGAAAAAATTATTGAAAAAGTTTTTGAAAACGGTATTCCAAAAAGAACTTGTTTAAATGTAAATATTCCTAATATCCATGAAAATCAAATAAATGGAATTAAAGTTTGCCGCCAAACAAAAGGAAAATGGGTTGAAGAATTTAATCACAGAATTAATCCGAATAATAAAGAATATTTTTGGCTTACAGGTAAGTTTTCAAATTTCGAACCTGAATCTAAAGATACCGATGAATGGGCACTTGAAAATAATTATGTTTCTATTGTCCCGATTGAAGTAGATTTAACGTCATACAAAGTATTAGATGAATTAAATAAATGGAATTTTTAATCGCAAATTAGTTTATAAAAAATTAACTAAAACATACACAGACGATGATAAACAAACAGCCATTATTAAAATACAACAAGGAAAAAATTGGGCTAATAACAGGCTTAATTTTACCTGTTATTACAATTTTTGTTTTTTTTCTGGTAAAAAATCCTGATTCTTTTAAAATCTTTATTAATCAAATTATAGGAGTTAATATTTATTCTGAACTGATAAGTGTTTGCGTTGTTCCAAACCTATTATTATTCTTTATTTTTATCTGGACAAACAGAATGCTTTCTGCAAGAGGCGTTATTGGTGCAACTTTTATTTATGCAATAATAATTCTGATATTAAAATATTTTATATAGTTTATTTTTCTAATATATTATTGTATATCAATATATTACAATAAACAAAATCAGCAAAAGAAATAGGCTGAATTAAACTTTCTGGCTTTTTAAAAATTCAATTTATAATAAACACATGAAATATTACATAATTGCAGGTGAAGCATCAGGTGATTTGCATGCGTCAAACTTAATGAAAGAACTTAACAAGCTTGACAAAAATGCAAATTTCAGAGTTTGGGGAGGAGATTTAATGCAAAATCAGGGCGGAAAAATAGTAAAACACTATAAAGAACTTGCTTTTATGGGTTTTTATGAAGTTTTGATGAATTTAGGCGAAATCAGAAAAAACTTTAAACTTTGCAAAACAGATTTATTAGATTATAATCCTGATATTCTGATACTTGTCGATTATCCGGGTTTTAATTTAAGAATGGCAGAATTTGCTAAAAACAATAATATAAAAACCTATTATTACATTTCACCAAAAATATGGGCTTGGAAAAAATCAAGAGCTTGGAAAATTAAAAAATTTATAGATAAAATGTTTGTAATTTTTCCTTTTGAAAAAGATTTTTACAAAAGCTATAATTATGATGTTGAATATGTTGGAAATCCACTTGTTGATGAATTAGAAGAAAAAAAAGTGTTGCTTACAGATTTACAGACATTTAAATCGAAAAATAATTTACTGGAAAAACCAATAATTGCATTACTTGCTGGCAGCAGAAAACAAGAAATAAATCTTATTCTCCCCGAAATGTTAGAAATAATTAAGTTTTATCCTAATTATCAGTTTATTTTAGCTGGAGCTCCAAGCTTTGAAGTAAAAGATTATCAGCAACTTACAAATGGTTTTGATGTTAAACTTATTTTTAATCAGACTTATGATTTGTTAAAACATTCTACAGCTGCAATTGTTACTTCCGGAACAGCTACTTTAGAAACTGCTTTGTTTAATATTCCTCAAGTTGTTGTATATAAAATGAATAGCCTAACATATTCTATTGGAAAGCATTTTATTAAAATGAGATTTTTTTCGTTAGTAAACATTGTAATGCAAAAAGAAGTTGTGAAAGAATTGCTGCAAAACAATATTTCTGAAAACATAAAAACAGAATTAGACTTAATTTTATTTAATAAAATCTATAAAAATAATATTTTAACAAACTATTTGGAATTAAAGAACAAACTAGGTGAAAAAGGTGCATCTAAAAGAACAGCAGAAATTATTTATGCTGATTTGCAATAAATATATTCGAATAAAATAGAAGGCTTTGGTAAAAAAATAGATGAGATTACTAAATATTATTTGTTTTACATTAATTACCAATATACTAATTACTTACAAAAAACAAGCAATACAGAAATTTTAAATATTACAGAAAATCTAAAATATAACGAATAAATCATATAATAAATTCATAATCAGCATGTTACGAAATAAAAATAATCTTAAATATATTTTAATAATAATTAGTTTTCAATTTATAAATATCAGTAATTCGCAAACTATTGATATTGGTATTTTTAATGATAAAACAGTTAAAAAAGTATTTATTGAATCGAATGCCGGAAAATACATTGTAAAATCAGACAATAAAAGAATATATTCTTTAAAAAAAGAACGTTCTTTAATTTTAAATACAACAAAAAATGGCATAAGCCTAAGCAACATGAACAAAGACTTTGGCTTGCATAATTCAATAAAGATTATTGGTAAAAAATACGGCTTTTTTAGAAAATTATTTGTTGCAAAAAAAAATAGAAACCATATTTTGAATGTTAAATTAATAAATCCTGAACAAAAAACTCGAAAATACGATAATGACATATATGTATTTTCAAAAAAAGGAAATTTACAACTTATTAATAAAGTAGAAATGCCAAACTATATTGCAGGAGTAGTTGAAGCAGAAAGTGGCTCAAAAGCAGAATTTGAATATTATAAAAATCAAGCTGTTATTTGTCGTACTTATGCAATAAAAAATTCTGATAAACATAAAAATGATGGATTTAACCTTTGCGATGGTGTTCATTGTCAGGCATATAAAGGAAAAAGCACTTCAAATGAAAAAATTATAAGTGCTGTTAAGGAAACAAAAGATTTAGTAATTGTTGATAAAAATGACGAATTAATTTCTGCAGTGTTTAGTGCAAATTGCGGTGGGCAAACTAACAATTCAGAAGATGTTTGGATTTCGGAAGTGCCTTATCTTCGTTCTGTAACTGATTCTTTTTGCACTAATCAAAGACAAGCAACATGGACAAAAGAAATTTCAGTTAAGGATTGGAAAGATTTTTTAAGAAAAAACTCCGTAGAAATCTCTGATACTATTATTTCTGATTCTTTATATTTTAATCAGGAAAAAAGATTGAAAAATTATAGTTTTAATAATCATGAAATTAAACTTTCCACAATTAGATTTGGTTTAAATTTACGATCTACTTTTTTCTCAATTATTCCGGATAAAGACAAATTAATTTTAAAAGGAAAAGGATATGGACACGGAGTTGGAATGTGTCAGGAAGGCGCTATGAATATGGCTAAAAAAGGATATAATTTTGAAGACATAATAAAATTTTACTATAAAGATGTGAAAATTAAAAACTTAAAGGCTAAATTAAAAATTATAAATTTTGTAAATTAAACTTAATTCGATAAAATTAATTTATTGTTTCTGAAAAAATAAAAAAAAAGCCGTCTTAAAAAAGACAGCTTCATAAATTTTTCAGGAACAAAATTTTTATAATATTTGTCCTTTTAAACCATAAACTGTTGTTGTACTAACTTTAATTCCTTTTTGATCAACTGCATGAGTAGTAATAATAAGTTTCTTTTGAAACTGACCTTGCTCCATATATTTAGGATCAACAGTTACAAGAATAACAGCCTTTTTACCTGGCATAACTTTTCTATTCATTACAGTAACACCAACACCACCCGGAATAATTATTTCGCCAATAATTAAATCAGTTTTTTCAGTATTAGTGATTTCAATTTGAAATTCAGCTTTAACGTCTTTTATTACACCAAAATCGTGTACATTTGAACCAATTCCTCTTGAATTACCAAACGAAAACATTTGAACTTCTTCGTCTTCAACTTGGCTGAATCCTGTAATTGAGAAAGCAAATAATAAAAGAAGTAAAGCAGAAATGTGTCTAATTTTCATAATTTCTATAATTAAAGTTTATAATGCAAATTTAATAAAAAAATAGCTTGCGTTCAATATTTAACGGCTAAATAAATATAAATATTGCAATTATACGACATAATGTTGATGAATGATTAAAAAGCTTTGACAAGTTTAATGTATATTTACTCTATATGTTTTGTATGTTTGTAAATTAAGAAAAATTAATGTCCATTCTTTTTAAAATACAAAAAATCGAAATAATACAAAAACCTTATAGAAAAGCTATTAGAATGTACTGCGTTTAACATCTTTTCTCCATTATCAAAATAATTTTCATTAATGATATTTTCACGATTATCAAAATTATTTTTCCAGACAATAGATATTTGGCTTCCTGGTGCGAATTCCCATTTTAAAGCTATATCTAAATTGAAATTTTGAAAATAAATATCAGCATTATTATTATAAGTTTCACTTACATTTAATTTTCCATCTTCTGTTAAAACATAAAATAAATTATATTTTACTGATGAGCAATAATATCTTAATTTAGCACTTAACCAAGCTTTATTGCTAAATGAGTAAATTAAAGAAAAAGTATTGGAAATAGTACGTAAATCTCTCTTTCCCATATAAATACTATCGCCTTCTATTTCAACAAAACCAATTGAATTTATAAATTCATCGTAATAAGAATCTAATCCCAACTGAAATTTGCTAAAAAACCTAAGCCATGGAGCAATTCCATAATTATTCCATTTCATACCGATTGAAGATGTTGATCCCCAATATTTATGATATAATCCTAAAGAAACCATTTTTTTTGGGTCTGTTTGCAATTTAACTTCAGACTGAAATGAAGGTGCTTTTTTAAAAACTCTGCCTTCTACTCTTGCATCATAATAATCGTGATTGCCCAATGGACGATAAAAACCATTTAAGTTTAAAGATAAATGATTGTTAAACAACACATTACTATTTGCACTAAGTTTTAAATCTACAAAATTGATTGAGCTATAAAGAGTTGTGTATCTGATTTTTAAAGAATTTTTAAAGCTCAAGATTTTCCAAAAAGGATCAAAAATATTGTAATTTAAATCTAAAAAGTTTGATATCTCATTTTTAAAAGGCAAATAGCCCATATCATTTTGGTCATATTTATCACTAATAAGTTCATTAGCAAGAGTAAATTGAAATTTTCCACTTGTTTTTTCTAAGTATATATTTGATTTAAATCCATATTTGCTTATTTTTGAAGTATCAACAATAAAACTTACTGCTCCATTTCCGGCAATAGCGTATGAATTTTCTCTGTTTGAAAAATTAAAATCAGTTCCGCATACATTTGCAATATAATCTTTACCATTTCTACTGAAATTTGTATTTATAATACTTACAAATGAATTATTTTCAAAAGATTTATCTAATACAAAAACATTATAATTTGTAGTATAGCCAACACGTACTTCTCTGTCATAGCCTGTAATTGTATCTCTAAAAATTGAATAGCTTGGAATACTAACTGTATTTAAAATTCCATAACTCAATTGATTATTTGTACGGCCTGTTAATTTTGTTGCATTTACAATTTTTGTGGAGCTTGGTTCTTTAAAAACAATTTCTGTGTTTTTCAAATTATCCAAATGAATATGATTATTATCATTTAACAAACCGATACGTCTTGAATAATAAATATCAGCATTTGAAAATAGTTCATTTCCATCATTAAAAAACTTTCTTTTTTCGTCGTATTTAGTTTCATAAGCACTGATATTTAATACTTTATCATCAGATTCTACTTGTTCAAAATCAGGTAAAATAGCAGCTTCTAAAGTAGAGCTTTGATTAATTCCAAATTTCAAATCTAAACCTGCTTCCAAAAATTTTTCGTATTTTCTATCTATTTGGTTATTATTTAAAAACCCTGTAAACCAAGGAGTTACAGATAATCTTAATGGCGGCAAAACCTCCTTAATACCAATAAGTTCACCGGTTTGATTTATTACTCCTTTAATATCTCTATCAATAAAATTCCATGAAACAATTTCTTCTTTTCTTTTAATAAGTCTAAAAACATTTAAACTCCATACCTGAAAAACATTTTGAGTAAACATAATAGCCGAATAAGGAATTTTCATTTCAACAATCCAACCATCTTCTCTAATTCTTACTTTGCTAATCCAAACAGCATCCCAAGTTTTATCTTGATTATTGTAATAATTTTTAATATCAGATTGAATTCCTGAACTTGAAACCATAAAAGAAAATGAATTAATACCATCATTATATGGTCCAATATCAACAACAAATTGATCAGCATTTAAATCGTAAGCATCATCTCTTCTGCCAAGTCCGTGAATTATTGAATCAGGTGAATTATCGTATAAAAAAGCAGCAACATAAAGTGCTTTATCATCATATAATATTCTAAAATCGGTAATTTGAGAAGGTTTTTTGCCATTATACGGCATATATTGTATAAAACTTGTGTCTTTATCTGCAAAATCCCAAACTTCTTCACTTATATAACCATCAATTATTGGTGCATCTGTAATTCGTTTAGCCACATAAAGTTTTCTTTCAACTTGAGAATTAGCATTCTCAGCCAATATTATAAAAAAAAATGACAACAAAAATATGTATATATTTTTCTGCAAATAAGCTCTAATTAATCTAAAAAATAATATTAAGTCCTTAGTTCTCAGAACGATTAATTATATTGCAGAAATTATACCAAATATTTTTATGATTTTCTTAGTTAAAAAAGCTACAAAATATTATATCATGGCTGTTGAGATTTAAACTTAGAATATTTTAGAAGTTACGATAAATTTATACTTTTGAAGTCTTAAATAAACAATCACAATGCACAAAATACTTGTATTTATATCAATTTTTATAATTTTTATCTTTTCTTGTAATAAAACTGAAATTGATTATTCAAATAATTCAAGTTTAAATTTTTCAACAGATTCCTTAATTTTTGATACAATTTTTTCAGGTATTGGTTCGGTAACTAAATCTTTTAAAATTTATAATAAGTCAGATAAATCTTTAATTATTTCTGATATTTATATTGGTAAAGGAAGCGCTTCAAAATATATGTTAAATGTTGATGGTCAGGCAAATACCACTTTCAAAAACCTTCAAATAAACTCTAATGATAGCATTTATGTTTTTGTGCAAGTTAAAATTAATACAACAGAAGATGCTCTTTTAGAACAAGACTCAATTATTTTCATCACAAATAATAATTTACAAGATATAAAATTATTAGCTTGGGGACAAGATGTGCATTTTATTGATGCTGAGTATATTGGTGATGAAATATGGCAAAACGATAAACCATATTTGATTTATAATTCTATGCTTGTAGAAGAAAATAAAACTCTTACAATTGAAGCAGGCAGCAAACTATATTTTCATCGAGGAAGCAGTATGTATATTGCCGGAACACTTGAAATAAAAGGCACTTTTGAAGAACCTGTTACTCTGCAAGCTGATAGATTAGAGCAAATGTATTCTGATGTTCCGGGACAATGGGACGGAATTTGGCTGATGAATGGAAGTAAACATAATAGAATTAATTTTGCAGAAATAAAAAATGCTGTTATAGGAATTAAAGTAGATACAATTGCTGATTTAAGCATTCCAACTTTAACTATATCAAATACAAAAATTGAGCATATGAGTTTTGCAGGAATTTATGCTCAAGGCTCAACCGTTTTTGCAACTAATTGTTTAATAGATGATTGTGGATATTATACATTAGCATTAACAATTGGTGGAAGCTATGAATTTTATCATTGTACTTTTGCAAATTACTGGCAAAATACAATAAGAAATACGCCATCTGTAATTTTAAATAATTATTATACTTACAATAATAGTCTAATAACCAGAAATTTAGACAAAGCTGAGTTTAATAATTGCATAATATATGGCAATAAAGACAATGAAATATATTTTGATAACAGCACAAGTGGGATTTTTAACTATAAATTCACAAATTGTCTTTTAAATATTGATGAAAATTTAATTACAGATATTACTAAGTTTAAAAATAATATTTTAAATGAAGATCCGCTTTTTTTTGATATAGAAAATTACAATTATAAAATTGATAATCAATCGCCTGCAAAAGACAAAGCTTCAATAACTTTTATTGATTTGTATCCTTCTTATTTAAATTTTGATTTAAATAATGAAAGCCGAGTTTTAGATGCAGCTCCTGATATTGGTGCTTATGAAGCAAGTAATTTATAAATTACGAGTTTTGAATTACAAGTTGTTTACTTTAGTTTTTCACTTTTTAGCAAAATAATAAAGAGTAGCACAATTATTTTCAGATAAAATATCATTAGCTACTCGTTTAATATCTTCTTTAGTAACTTTTCTATATTCTAATATTTCATTATTAAAATCCTCAGCATCAGTTACTAATTCATGCATTGCTAAAGAAAAAGATTTATTCATTATACTAATTTCGCCAAAAACATTTGTCGATTCTACTTTATTTTTAACCTTTTCTAGCTCATAATCAGAAACCAATTCATTTTTAATAATTTCGATTTCTTCTAAAATATGTTTTTCTGCATCTTTTATTTTAACTCCTTCAGATAAACGTCCGGAAACAATAAATAAACCTCCATCAATATCGCCGGATAAATAAGCATCTATTGAAGCAAATAAAGGATTTTTTATCATTAATTTTTGAAACAATCTTGAAGATCTACCATTAGACAAAACATCAGACAATAAGTCAACTGCAAAAAAATCGGGATTTGTTTTTTTTCCCATTTGATATACTTTATATATTGCATCGTAAGGAACTTCCCTTTTTAATTCCAAAAATTTTGGTTTTGTTAATTTTGGCGCTTCATAAATTAATTTCTTTTTATAATTTGAAGCTTTTATGTCCGAATACCATTTTTCTACAATTTTTTTAACATTTTCAAAATTAACGTTTCCCGAAATAGATAAAATGGCATTATCAGGCGCATAATATTTATAGAAAAAATCTTTAACATCTTCAATATTAGCATTTTGGATATGCGAAATATCCTTGCCAATAGTTGGCCACGAATATGGATGATTTCCATAAGCTAAAGGCCTTAAGTTTAACCAAACATCGCCATAAGGCTGATTTAAATAATTTTCTTTATATTCTTCAATTACTACATTTTTCTCAATATCAAGTTTTTTCTGAGAAAAATCAAGTTGTAACATTCTGTCAGATTCAAGCCAAAGAGCTGTTTCAATATTATTTGCCGGTAAACTAATATAGAAATTTGTAACATCGTTATTTGTAAATGCATTATTATCGCCACCAACTAATTGAATTTCTTTATCAAAATCGGCAATGTTTTTTGAACCACCAAACATTAAATGCTCAAAAAGATGAGCAAATCCTGTTTTATCCGGATCTTCATATTTAGATCCAACATTATAAAGAGTATTAACAACAACCAAAGGAGTTGATTTATCTTCATTAACAATTAATCTAAGTCCATTTTCTAATGTACATTTCTGAAATTCAATCATTTACAGATATTTATTATTTATAATGACTTTGGTTTAAAATAACTGTGATAACTAATAATATTTGTTTTGCATTAATTATCAGGTAATTAGAAATTAGTAATTGGGAATTAAAAATGAACTTCTAGTATTCTTGAATACTAATTACCTGTATACTAATCACTTACAAAAAAAAAAAAAAACAAGCAATGCAAATATTTAAAATATCACAAAAAATATAAACAATAGCGTTTATAATCTAAAGTTTAAAATTTAAATCTGTCATGAGAAATTTGTTCTCTTGCAACCCTGAATTCAAGTAAAATATCATCAAAAATATTTTTAACAGGCTTAATTGAATTTATCAATGCCGAAACTTGTCCGATTTCCAACTCACCTTCATCAATATCTCCTTCAAACATACCCAATTTAGCTCTTCTATTTCCTAATAATTCTGATAAATATAAAGATGATTTTCCTTCTAATTCTGCCTTTTCAATATCATTAGAAAATTTATTTTTAATTAATCTCACAGGAATAAGCTGTTTTAAAGCTAATCTGGTTCCACCTTCCGGCACCTTAACAATCTGATTTTTAAAGTTTTGATGAGCAGAAGATTCAATAGAAGCAACAAATCTAGTTCCCATTTGAACAGCATCAGCACCAAGTACCATTGCAGAAAGTATGGCTCTTCCGGTAGCAATTCCTCCTGCAGCAATAAGAGGCAAAGCAGTTACAGAACGAACTAAAGGGATTAATGTTAAACTTGTGGTTTCTTCTCTCCCATTATGTCCTCCGGCTTCAAATCCTTCAGCAACAATAGCATCAACTCCTGCCTCATCTGCTTTTATAGCAAATTTGGTATTTGCAATAACATGAACAACTTTTACGCCTTCCTTTTGTAATATTTCTGTCCATGTTTTCGGATTTCCTGCAGATGTAAAAACAATTGGTACTTTTTCTTCAATTATTATTTTAATAATTTCTTCAACATTTGGGTAAATTAAAGGAATATTAACACCAAAAGGATTATTTGTAGCTTGCTTTACTTTTTTTATATTCTCCTTTAAATCAGCAGGATACATTGATCCAGAACCAAGTAAACCTAATCCGCCATTATTACTAACCGCACTTGCAAGTTCCCATCCACTACACCAAATCATTCCTCCTTGAATAATTGGATATTTAATTTTAAAAAGATTAGAAATTCTATTGCTCATAATAATTAAAGTTTATTCACAAAAATACAAAAACAATTTACAATGTATAATTTACAAATAACAATTAAATATCAATAAATTAATAATTTTCTAAACGTCATCAATTTAAAGTTTATAATGTAAAATAAAATAATCAAAAGCAAATTTAAAAAGCAAAGAATTAACAAAATCAAATTCTCAAATTTATTGTTTTTTTATTACTTTTGCAGCGAAAAATTTCAAGTTAACAAATAATTTTCAAATAATATGTTTGACAATTTATCAGAAAGATTAGAAAAATCGTTTAAGCTTTTAAAAGGACAAGGAAGAATTACTGAAATTAATGTTGCTGAAACATTAAAAGATGTAAGAAGAGCTTTATTAGACGCCGACGTAAATTTTAAAATAGCAAAAAACTTTACAACTACTGTAAAAGAAAAGGCATTAGGACAAAATGTATTAACATCAATTAAGCCTAATGAATTGATGATAAAAATAGTTCATGATGAACTAACAGAGTTAATGGGCGGCGAAAAAGTTGAAATTGAAACAAAAGGCAATCCAAATATTATATTAATTGCTGGTTTACAAGGTTCAGGTAAAACTACATTTTCAGGAAAATTAGCCAACTTATTAAAAAGTAAAAAAGGAAAATCACCATTATTAGTTGCCGGCGACGTTTATAGACCAGCTGCGATTGAACAATTAAAAATTCTTGGCGAACAAATTAATGTGCCTGTTTATTTTGAAGAAGGCAATAAAAACCCTGTGGATATTGCAAAAGCAGCTATAAAACACGCCAAACTACATGGTTATAACACAGTTATAATAGATACTGCGGGCCGTTTAGCTATTGATGAAGAAATGATGAAAGAAATTGCAAATGTTAAAAAAGCAGTCTCGCCACATGAAACTTTATTTGTAGTTGATTCAATGACTGGTCAGGATGCTGTAAATACTGCAAAAGAATTTAACGACAAAATAGACTTTGATGGAGTTGTATTAACAAAACTTGATGGTGATACACGAGGAGGTGCTGCATTATCAATTCGATCAGTAGTAAACAAACCAATAAAATTTGTTGGTACAGGTGAAAAAATGGAAGCACTTGATGTTTTTCATCCCGAAAGGATGGCTGACAGAATTTTAGGAATGGGTGATATTGTTAGTTTGGTTGAAAAAGCCCAAGAACAATTTGATGTTGACGAAGCAAGAAAACTACAAAAGAAAATTGCTAAAAACCAATTTAATTTCAATGATTTTATGACCCAAATTCAACAAATTAAAAAAATGGGTAACATAAAAGATCTTGCAGGTATGATTCCTGGAGTTGGAAAAGCAATTAAAAATCTGGATATTGATGATGATGCCTTTAAAGAAATTGAAGCAATTATACAATCTATGACACCTCTTGAAAAAGAGAAGCCGTTTGTAATAAACGGAAGCAGAAGAAAACGCATTGCATTAGGCAGTGGCAAAAGCATTCAAGATGTTAACAGATTGATAAAGCAATTTGAAGAAACAAGAAAAATGATGAAAATGCTTTCCGGCGGTAAAAATCTTGCCAAAATGATGAGTGGAATGAATTTAGGCGGAAAACGTTAATTTAATTACGAAATGTCAATTACAAATTAAAAATTATTACTTTCAAATTGTAAATTAAGATATAAAAAATGCAACTAATTGACGGTAAATTAAAAAAAGAAGAAATAATTAAAGAAATATCTGCAGAAGCAATTGAATTTAAAAATAAATTTGGGCGCTCACCTCATTTAGCTGCAATTTTGGTTGGAAATGATGGTGCAAGTGAAACATATGTGGCTCATAAAGTTAAAGCATGTGAACAAGCAAATTTTGATTCAACGCTTATCAGATATGACGAAAACATTTCAGAAGAAGAGCTCCTAAATAAAATTAAAGAAATTAACAATAATTCAAATATTGATGGATTAATTGTACAGTTGCCAATTCCAAAACATATTTCAGAACAAAAAGTTATTGAAACAATAGACCCAAAAAAAGATGTTGATGGCTTTCACCCGACTAATGTTGGAAGAATGTTAATTGGATTGCCTTCATATATTTCAGCTACTCCTGCAGGAATTATGGAACTTTTTAAAAGGTACAAAATAGAAACAAGCGGTAAACATTGTGTTGTTATTGGAAGAAGCAATATTGTTGGTAAGCCAATGAGCGTTTTAATGGGACAAAAAACTTATCCAGGCGATTCAACTGTTACACTTTGTCATAGTAGAACAAAAGACATAAAATCGATTACCTTACAAGCTGATATTCTGATAGTTGCACTTGGGCAAGCTGAATTTTTAACTGCTGATATGGTAAAAGAAGGCACGGTTGTTATTGATGTTGGAATTACAAGAGTTAAATCAGATAAAACAAAATCAGGATGGAAATTAAAAGGTGATGTAAAATTTGACGAAGTTGCATCCAAATGTAGTTTTATTACTCCGGTACCTGGTGGAGTTGGCCCGATGACTATTGTTTCTCTATTAAAAAACACACTTTTAGCTGCAAAAAAAGAAATTTATTTTTAAGATAATTTTTTAATAAATATAACTTTTATACCTAATAATTTTATTAAACTTATCAGGTATTTTTATTTTAAATTTCCTTCAAGACTAATATTTTATAGACTTTTATTATATTTGTTACGTTTTTTATACCAAGCCTAAATTGAATTTTTTATTTAAAAACTTATTTATTTTTGAAAATTTACAGATAAAAAGTATATATTTTAAATTCTCCAATTTGATTTATATAAATTAGTAACAAAAAAATTTCAACAAATGAAAAAAAAGAGATTAATTACATTAACATTATTATTATCAGCAATATACATAAATATTTCAGCTCAAGGATATGAAATAAAAATAAAAATTTCTAATCTAAAAAATCAAGAAGTTATTCTTGGCCATCATTTTGGTAATCAACTAATTCCTGACGATACTGCAAAAGTAAATATTAAAGGCGAAGGTATTTTCAAAAATAGTGAATCATTACCCGGAGGCATGTATTTCTTATTTTTACCAAATAAAAGTTATTTTGATTTAATTGTTGATAAAGATCAAACATTTACTATAATTAATGATACAGTACCAAAAGATTATATTAAAAATTTCAAGGCCGAAGGAAGTGCAGAAAATGATATATTTTCAAAATATCAAATATTTTTATCGAACCAAAGAAATAAAGCTACTGAATTAACTAATAAAAGAACTGAATTTAAAGACGATAAAGAAAAAATTAAAAAAATTGATGCCGATTTAAATGAAATAAACAGAAATGTTACTAATGAAGTGGAAAAGATAATACAAGAAAACCCTGACTTTTTCTTTTCTAAATTCTTAAAAGCAACTCAAGAAATACAAATTCCTGACTCAATTAAAGAACAAAAAGATAGATACTATTATTATAGAAATCAGTATTTTAAATATTTTGATTTTGCAGATTCCAGACTTTTAAGAAGTCCGATTTATGAAAATAAATTAGACTATTATCTTGACAAAATAATTCCACAAGTTCCGGATTCAATAATTCCTGAAGTTGATAAATTAATCAACAAATCTAGACATGACAAAGAGCTATTTAGATATATGATGGTTCATTTGTTTAATAAATATGCATCGGCGCAAATTATGGGAATGGAAAATGTATATGTTTATTTAGCCGAAAACTATTATACTGAAGAAGCAGAATGGAGCGATCGCGAATTTATATCTGAATTAAAAGAAAAAATAAGAAGACGTAAACCAGGACTAATTGGAAATACAGCTCCTGAAATAAATATGATAATGCTTCCAAAATCAGAAACAGGAATATCAGTTATTAAAGATAAATTGCAAACAGTAAAAGAAAAAGGGATTAATCTACAAGAAAATAAACAATATCTTGATCAAAAAGCTAAAGAATATAAAAAAACGTATCCAAACTTAAATGATTCTGCAATACAATCGCAAGTAATTATAAATGAGTTAGCTCAGATTATTCAGGATGATTTCATTCCTGAATTTGAAGGCTATATTTCATTAGACCAAATAAAATCAAAATTTATAATAATGTGGTTTTGGGAACATGATTGCAGTCATTGCAAAACTTTAACACCTCAACTTGCAAAAGCTTACGATACAGAAAAGCTTGAAGAAAAAGGAGTTACCGTATATTCAGTTTATCTAAATAGAAATATAAACGAATGGGATAAATACACAAAACATATTGAAAAATGGATGGATTTTGTATTAGGACACGACATGTTAAAACTCATAAATGTTTGGGAGCCAATTGGTTACTCGCATTTTAGAGATAAATATGACATTTCAAGTTCACCAGTTTTATATTTACTTGACGAAAACAAGAAAATTATTGCAAAAAGAATTGGATACGATCAAGCAATTAGTATAATTAATGAAATTTTAGAAAACGAGAAAAAAGAAAAAAGTAAATAAATTTTAATATAATTGATGGTTCAATTATCTATTAATAATTGAACCATTTATTATTTAATATCAAACTGTTGATTTTGTTACAATTTAAGTATATTTGTATCAAAACAGAAATTTATTTTGGAGTAAATTAAATTTAATGACAAAGAATTCTAGAATAGTAGAGCTTGAAAAGAAAATAGCAGAACTTGAAAAACAGCTAATTAATTCAAATAGCTCTGTTTCAATTTCTGATAATAATCCTGCTCAGATTAATTCTATTGCAAATGAACTAGAAATATCCGAAAAAAAACTCCAACAAAAAACAGCTCAAACAGATTCGTTAAAAAAGCACATTGAAAATATTGAAAAACAATTTCGCTTAATAACAAATAATGCAAAAGATATTATATATAGATATTCACTCAAAGAAAAAAAATATGAGTTTATTAACCATGCAGTTTATAATATATTAGAATATACACCAGAAGAGTTTTATAAAAAGCCTTCGTTATTCAGAAATAGCATTCTTGAAGATTGGAAAGAAATTTATGATGAAAATTGGAAAAAACTATTAGAAGACAAAAGAGTAAAACCACTTGAATTTCAATCATATACAAAATACGGCGATATAGTTTGGTTATATCAACACATAAATATTATAACCGACAATCAACACACTGCTATTGCAATTGAAGGTTCAATAAGTAATATAACAAACAGAAAACAAGCAGAACTGAATCTAAAAAAGAAAAATATTGAATATTTAGCTTTAAATGAAGAATATATAGAAACAAACGAAGAACTAAGAAATTCTAATAAAGAATTATTACAAAAAAACGAAGCACTTATAAGAAGTGAAGATCAATATAAAGTAGCAATAGAACAAGCAGGTGATGGTATTTTTATTAGTGATGAAAATGGTTATCTGATGAACATAAATAATAGCGGATGTAGACTAACAGGTTATAACGTTAGCGAATTAAAAAAATTTAAAATTAATGATTTATTTTTCATAAATAAAAAACCTAAACAATCGGAAACCATATTTGATAAAGTAAAATCAGGTCAAGCATTTACATCAGAAAAATTAATATTAAGAAAAGACGGCAGTATAGTACCTGTTGAAATAAATATAAAACAACTTTCGGACGGAAGATATCATGCTATTTTCAGAGATGTTTCGGAAAGAAAACGATCAGAAGAACTATTAAAAGAAAACGAAATAAGGTTTCGCTCATTGTTTGAAAACATGAGTAATAATGTTGCAATTTTTGAAGTATTTGATGATGGAAATGAATTTATTTTTAAAAACTTTAATTCATCAGCAGAAAAGCTTGAAAATGTAAAAAGAGAAAACATTCTTGGAAAAAATGCAGTAAGCGTTTTTCCGGCTTTAAGTAAATACGGACTTTTAGAATCTTTTAAAAAAGTATGGAAAACTGGAACAGCAACAGACCATCCAGTAATTATTTTTGATGACAATAATAAAGTAATAAGCTGGACAGAGAATTTTATTTATAAACTTCCATCAAATGAAATTGTAGTTATTTACGATGATATTACTGAAAGAAAAAAATCTGAATTTGATTTAATTAAAACAAAAGAAAGATATAGAATAGCAACAGAAGAAACAAAAGTTGCAGTTTGGGAAAGAAATCCGGAAACTGGTGTTGGACACGCCGATTCTGTACTATTTGAAATTCTTGGCTATCCTATTCCTGCTGTTGAAGACAGTTTTAGTCGTTGGAAAAATTACATATTGGACGAAGATTTAGAAAAAATTCAACAATTAAATGACGCCTTAATTCATAATAAAATAAAAGAGCTAAACTGTAAATTCAGAGCTAAAGATATAGATGGAAATATAAGATGGTTTTTAGATAAAGGAGTTGCACTACGAAATAAATCCGGCGAAACAACAAGATTAATTGGAACAATATTAGATATCACACAACAACAAAAAATTGAGGAAGAACTTATACTAGCTAAAGAAAAAGCTGAAGAAGCAGATAATATAAAATCTACATTTTTGGCAAATATGTCGCATGAAATAAGAACGCCGATGAATGGAATTCTTGGCTTTTCTGATTTATTAAAAAATGATTTAACAACTCCTGAAGAGAGAAAAAGCTATATAGATATAATACATAAAAGTGGAAAACAGCTTTTAAATATAATAAATGATATACTGGATATTTCTAAAATAGAAGTTGGCCAAATTCAAATTAATGAAGAAGATTGTTCGATTAACGAATTGATGGATGATTTATTTACATTATTTAAACCTGATTTTATAGATAAAAAAAATATAGAATTTAGCTTGCACAAAGATTTAGATGATAAAGATAGCATAATAACAACAGATGGAATGAGAGTGCGTCAAATTTTAACAAACCTAATTAATAATGCTATAAAATTTACATCAAATGGATTAGTTGAATTTGGATATATTTTAATGCCTTCTGAAACAAATCATATTAATAAACTTGCATTTATACAATTTTATGTAAAAGATTCAGGGATAGGAATTCCTATAAATAAACGTGAAATTATTTTTGACAGATTTAGACAATCAGATGAATCGCATACAAGAAAATATGGCGGAACAGGCTTAGGATTAGCTATTTCTAAAGGTTTTGTAGAACTTTTAGGTGGTAAAATCTGGCACGAATCTTTAGAAAAAAAAGGCTCAACGTTCTATTTTACAATACCATATAAAATTGGAAATCCAAAATTAATTAAAAAAATTGAAGCAAAATTAAGTAAAGAATATAATTGGAATAATAACTCTGTTTTAATAGTTGAAGATGATGATATTAGCTATTTGTATTTGGAAAAAATTCTAAATAAAACAAAACTAAAAATATACAGAGCAACTAACGGTATTGAAGCATACGAAATATGTAGAAAAAATTCTGATATTGATATAGTATTAATGGATATTCAATTACCAGGAGTTAATGGCTATGAAGCTACAAAACAAATAAAAAAGATTAAACCTTCTTTACCAATTATTGCTCAAACAGCACATGCTTTAACGGAAGATAAGAAAAAAAGTATTGCCGCAGGCTGCGATGAATTTATTACTAAACCAATTAAGCGTCAAATTTTATTATCTGCTATTGAAAAGTATATTAAACCATTAGAAATAAAGATTATTTAACATTAAAAAACTTACCTTGAAATGTGTCTAATTCCAAAAGTCGTTTTTCAATTCTGCTAACTATTTCAAAATTTTTCAAACCATTCCATTTGGGTGCAATCAATAAATCTGCAGGCGATTCACTAATAAATCTCTCTAAAATTATATCAGGACTTAAATTTTCTATAAACTTGATTATTAGCTCAATATAGCTATCAGCAGAAAACAAATTAAAACTTTCAGGATTTTGTTTAAATTGTTTTGCCATAACCGTATTTTTAATAATTTGTAACTGATGAAGTTTTAAACTTTTAATTGGAAGCTCAGATATTATCTTTGCATGATTAATCATTTCTTCATCAGTTTCTTCAGGTAAACCAAGAATCATATGAACTCCTGTTTCGATATTTCTTTTAACAGTTTCATTAATTGCAAATACAGAATCTTCGAAAGTATGACATCTGTTTATCAGATTTAAAGTTCTATTTAAAGTTGATTCAATACCATATTCAACAACAATAAAATACTTTTCCGATAATTCCGCTATATAATCTAAAATCTCATTATTAACACAATCGGGTCTGGTGCCAATAACTAAGCCTATAACTTTTTCATGCGTTAAAGCCTCTTCGTATAATTTTTTTAATAAATCTAAACTTCCGTATGTATTTGAAAAAGCCTGAAAATAAGCTAAATACTTTTGTGTTTTGTATTTTGGCTCAAAAAAAGCAATTCCTTCATTTAATTGTTGAGTTACAGATTTTGAAGGCGTACAATAAAATGGATTAAATGTATCGTTATTGCAATAACTACAGCCGCCTACTCCTTTTGTTCCGTCTCTGTTTGGACAAGAAAATCCGGCGTCAATAGAAATTTTTTGAATACGCTCGTTAAATATTTTCTTGAAATATGTAGAATAATCATTAAAGGGGCGATTATGCCCCCATTTATATTTTTTTTTCTTCATATTTAGAACAAAGATAATATTATTTGTTAAAGAAAACTTCTATCCCTGCTCTGAATGTAAAACCTTGTTGTGGAATTACTGCAGTATAAACACCTGTTTGGTCGTAAAGTCCTCCATGTTCTTGCTTTTCATCTGTTATGTTTTCAAAATTTGCGTAAATCCTAAAATATTTACTTAAATTATTAACAGACAAGTTCAAATCCAAAGTATAAAATCCTGGCTGTATATTATCCGAAAAAATAGTTGCATTTGCATTATACATATCGCTACTCCACCTTAAACGAGGCGATATTGTAAGATAATTAAAAAGATTTTGTGCTGTAACACCTATCCAAACTTTATGGTCTGCAATACGAGGTATTTTTGTTTCATCTCCATTGTTTAAAACAGAAACAGCATCAGTATATGAATAGTACGTATACAGTATAATGTTTTTAGAAATTTTAGCATTTAAAGAAAAATCACCTCCAATTATTTTTTGCGAGCCGATATTTTCATTTCTTAATCCGCTTGTATAATTGTCAAAGTACTTATTGTAAACAGAGTCTACAGGATAAGCTGCAAATAAATTTCTTTCAATAAGATTTGTTAAATCATTGTAAAAAGCGCCTATCTTGAATTCAAGGTTTTTACCAATTTTTTGTGTTAAACTTGCTTCATAAGAATTTACAATTTGATTTTTTAATTCCCAATTAGGATCAATATCTCTGTTTCTTATTTCTGCAGTTGAAATAAATGCAATATCAGGTGCACCCCATTGTTCGTATTGAACAAATAGCGAAGGCGATTGGAAAGCTCTTCCGTATATAAATTTTATTTTTGTTGAATTAGTAGGCGAAATAATAATTCCGGCACGAGGATTAAAAACGCCTTTATACCTTGTTGAGTAATCGTATCTTGCCCCAAAAGTAATATTAATATATTTAATTGGTGAATAAACAAATTGTCCGAAACCGGAAACTCTATTTTCGGTAATTGTTAATTCTTCATCAATTTGTTTTGCATTTTCACCTTCATACTTTGATGAATATCCAAGAACTTCATCATTAGCATAAGGCGGAACACTTGTTGTATATTCATTTTCTATACCCGCAATAAACTGAAATTTATCTGAAATTAATTGATTATATGTTAATACCGCTTGTATTGAGTTATCTTTTCCTGTCATAAACTGTTTGTAAGTTTCGTCTGCGTCAAATACTCCGGGTATGTTCCATTTATAATAAATTGTATTGTTATCTTGGATATGTCTTTTATAACTAACATCAAATTTTAGATTTCCATCATTATTAAATTTTATTTCATAATCAGCCCAAAAAATATCTGTTGAAGTTTTCCATTTATTATCTTTATTATAAATATAAATTAAAGGATCAAAACTTAATGCATTTCCTTCATCAAATTGTTGTCGAAAATAATTAATAGAAAAATTTTTATATTTAGCATTAAAATAAATATTATGGTCAAAAGTAGGTTGTTCAAAATTATCAGTCAAAGGTGAAGGATAGTCTTTTATAAGGTCATAATCATAATATTTAGAATCAGTTCCTATAAAGTTAGGCCCGTCTGATTTATAAATTCGTGCACTTGTATTAATTGAAAAATCATTATTTACTTTAACAGAAGCATTAAAAGCACCGTCAATAGTGTTTAAGCTTCCGTAATTAATATATCCTGAAATGTTTGTGTTTTTATCTTCTGACGCTATATCTTTAAACACAATATTTATTATTCCTGAAAATGCATCTGCTCCGTAAACTGCCGATGCCGGTCCGGATATAATTTCAATTCTTTCGGCATAACGAATTGAAATTGAATTTCCTATAGAAATATATGTTCCGCTTGCTGGATTTAATTTATGCCCGTTTACTAACACTAAAAATCTGTCATTTCCGGCAATTCCACGAAAAGAATAAAATTCACCAAATTGCCCTGCATTTGAAGTTATATCAAATCCCTGAACATCTTTTAATAAATCGGATAAGTCATTATAGCCTCTATCTGCTATCTGTTGTTGACTAATGACCTGAATTGAATTTGGGACGTCTGACAAATTTTGTGCATATCTACTTACTCCTGAAACCTCTATATTCATTAAATCTCCAAGCGATAAATCTAAAAGATCTGACATGTCATCAACTTTTGTTGAATCTTCTTGTCCAATTAAAAAATTTGGCAACAAAAAGGCAATTATTAAAATTAATAAATAGTTCTTCATGATAAATAATTAGTTAGTT